>CAJUMT010000007.1:0-2689 GCA_910587495.1 uncultured Lachnospiraceae bacterium
TGGAGAGTGTGGCATTCTGCTGTATTTCTACCGGGGAGTTCCATTTCCCGAATGGCAAGGCGGCACAGATCGCGGTGGGCACGGTTAAGGAATTTATGCAGCAGGAAACAAGTGTAAAGAACGTGATTTTTAATGTTTTCAAGGATCTGGACAAAGAAATCTACAGAAAATTACTCTAAGGGTATCGGCAGGCTGAAAGAGGCGGTGAAAGAAGTTATTATATAAACTGTCCTGCAAAAATCGGAGTTTATAAGTTGAATGATACAGATGTCTGTCTAATAGACAGCGGAAATATTTACAGCAGCAGTCAGGATGCAAAATATTTGCAGACGGCATTGAAGCGGCATCACAGGCACAGTGCGTTCCGATTATTTTGGGGATGTGCGCTTTATTTCATGGCGGTAAAATTCAATTTTATCGTCTAGTTTTGCCATATGTTCCTGTAATACCTTTATCTGTTCATTAAGAGTTTCACGATGCATGGTCAGCATTTCCATTCGCTCATTAAGAGTAAGGTCGCCTTCCGCCCGCAGTTCGGCATAATGCTGGATTTCTTTAATCGGCATACCCGTGTCTTTCAGACGCTTGATGAAGTAGATCCATGCAAGGTCTTTATCCGAATAACAGCGGCGGTTACTGGAATTGCGTTTCGGTGTAATCAAATTTTCATGTTCGTAATAACGCAGAGTATGTACACTTAAATTTGTCAGCTTTGAAAATTCACCTATGGAATATTCCAAAAAAATCACCTCTTATCTCTTGACATAGAGTTTACTCTATATTGTATGCTCGCATTATATCAACAAAGAGGAGGTTTTGCAAATGGTTCAAAACACAGAAAAGTACACGGTAATCACGGGAGCAAGTTCGGGGATAGGGTATGAAACGGCAAAAGCTTTTGCGGAGCGTGGGAGCAACCTAATCCTTATTGCCCGCAGAAAAGACAGAATGGAAACTTTAAAACAGGAGATTTTATCTTTACATCCAATGCTTGATATTGTGGTTAAGGCTGCGGATTTATCTGTTCCCCAAAATGTTTTCCAGTTATACGAAAATATAAGATTATATCCTTTACAGACATGGATTAACAATGCGGGATTTGGAAATTATGGAAGCGTCGGGGAGCAGGATTTGAAGAAGATCAGTCGGATGCTGCACTTGAACGTGGAGACACTCACAGTCTTATCTTCCCTGTTCGTCCGTGACTTTAAAGATACGGAGGGGACACAGCTTATTAATGTTTCTTCCTGCGGCGGTTATACGATTGTTCCCAATGCGGTAACTTATTGTGCTGCAAAGTTTTATGTCAGCGTTTTCACGGAGGGCTTGGCATGGGAGTTAAAAACTGCCCGTGCGAAAATGCAGGCAAAAATATTAGCCCCTGCCGCGACAAAAACGGAGTTTGGAAAAATTGCAAATGATGTTATGGAATATGACTATGATAGATTATTTGGCACTTACCATACAAGTACGCAGATGGCGGCATTTCTGCTTGAATTGTACGACAGCGATAAAACAGTGGGCTTTGTGGACAGGGAAACTTTTTCATTTCATTTGTATGAGCCGCAATTTCGATATGCAGGCAATTCACGGTATAACCAGAAAATGTAATAATATCCGCAGGCCCCGCACAAAAATTGGGGATAAGCCAGGGAAATCGAAACGGATTGTCACTCTTAGAGGCATTACCTTAATAGATGGGTAATGCGCGGAGAGTTTTTTTGTACAAAAGATTAAGGAGGAGGCGGCATCATGTTTCGCATTTTCAAAAAAGAGTCAAAAAATATCTGTTTACCTATCTAATTGTTTGGCTATATCAATAAATGACTTGGAATCTTTTCTATAGATTGTTATAATAGATACTGTGTAAAGACGGTGAAAATGAATACTTTTTAAGCGACACAGTAGACGGACTTTGCTCTGAATATAAAGTGGAGATGAAGAAAAATGACATTGGCTCAGAGGGTAGAGGAATTGGTAATTGTCAGCGGCGTTGGTTCTAAACGGGTGATTGGGGAATTTGTCTTACAAAAAAGGAGCAGGCTCTGCGATTTTACAACACAGCAGATTGCGCAGGAGACTTATACGTCAAAATCTGCATTGGTGCGGTTTGCAAAAACATTAGGGTTTTCGGGGTGGTCAGAATTTGCCAGAGAATTTGCCGGTGAACAGCATTATCAGGAAACACATTATACCGATATTGACCCGAATCTTCCGTTTCATAAAGACAGTTCCACGAAAGACATTATCAGTTTGATGTGCAGTTTGCAAATGGAAAGCCTGATGGATACAGCGGATCTGATTTCCCCGCAGACCATAGACCGTGTAGTAAGTTTGCTCGAAAAATCAAAAAGGATTGGTCTGTTTGGTATGAGTCCCAACAGCCTGCTTGGCGAGTTATTCCGCCGCCGGATGCTGACCATTGGAAGGAATGTAGAAATACCGGCTTTGGGCGATAACGGATTGCTTGCTTCTTCCTTAGACTCGTCTGACTGTGCGATTATTATTTCCTATTCGGGAAATTCCCGCACCTGCGAACCATTAAATGCACTTCGTTTTTTAGAACCCAACAGGGTTCCGGTGATCGGCATTACCAGTAGAGGAACCAATTACCTTAGACAGCATGCCGCTTATACACTGTCAATCTCTTCCCAGGAAAAGCTGTTCAGCAAAATCTCTACTTTTGCAA
>CAJUMT010000007.1:2699-42117 GCA_910587495.1 uncultured Lachnospiraceae bacterium
TCTGTGTATTTTGCCAGGAATTATGAAAATAATTTTGCGGACAAAGTAGAGAAAGGAAGAATTTTAGAATATCAAAGATTTTCCCATCTTTCTGAACTAAAAGAAGAATCATCAGATTCCTGATGCGCTGTTTTATAAAGTTGAAACAAACCGAACCGCTGTAAGACCCGATATTCATGGATATGTGAAACAAGACGGAACAGGTGATATTGAAATCAAAATTCTGAATTTGTATGATAAAAATATCAATAACTCCGATGAAAACACACAAATATCTTATGAAAAGGAAGGGGTCTAAGAATGAGTAAAAAGTATGAAAAAGCGGCTGCGGAAATTATTTCTGCAATCGGCGGAGTAGAAAATGTGGATGCCGCGCGGCACTGCCAGACACGTCTGCGATTTGTTTTGCGCGACCAGAGCAGGGTGGAACAAAAAGCACTGGAGGAAAATCCTGCTGTCCTGAAAGTCATCCCCACTGAAGGAATGTATCAGATTGTGATCGGAACAGATGTAGCAGACTGCTACGAGGAGATTGTAAAATTGTTGCCGCAGGATAAACGCGGTGATAAAAAGGAAGAGGAAAACAAGACGAAGAAAAGTCCGGTAACTGCAGTGATCGACTTTATTTCCGGTACATTCCAGCCCGTGATTCCGGCACTTTCCGGCGCCGGTATGCTCAAAGCGCTGATGGCGCTGCTGGTCGTCTTCCATGCAATTGATACCGAATCGCAGACGTATTACATTATCAATTTCTTTGCGGATGCAGTCTTTTATTTCCTGCCGATTCTGCTGGCTTTCTGCCAGGCGCAGAAAATGAAATGCAATCCGGTTCTTGCGGCAGCCGTTGCCGGGATTATGATGCATCCAAGTTGGACGGCATTGGTTGCAGCCGGGGAATCGGTCAGCTTTTTCGGAATTATTCCATTTACGCTGGTCAGTTATGTGTCCACGGTGATTCCCATTATTTTTGTAATTTTTGTACAGGCTTATGTAGAAAAGTTTTTTAACCGCGTGATACCAAAAGCAATCAATTTGGTTTTTGTTCCTATGCTGACCTTTTTGGTTATGGGGACGCTTGCGCTGTCCGTTCTTGGTCCGATTGGAAATATTATAGGACAGTATCTTGCGGTGTTCTTTACTTTTCTCAGCGAAAACGCAAGCTGGGCGCCTGCATTTTTGATCGGTGCGTTTTTGCCTCCGATGGTTATGTTCGGGCTGCATAACGGTGTTGCGCCTCTTGGAGTTATGCAGATGTCCCAGCTTGGATATGACAGTATTTTCGGACCTGGCTGCGTATGTTCCAATATTGCACAGGGTACAGCTGCCCTGGTCGTAACTTTCCGTACAAAAGATGCAAAAACCAGACAGCTGGCAACATCTTCTGGTATTACGGCGTTGATGGGAATTGCGGAACCGGTTCTGTATGGTGTGAATCTGCCGAAGAAATATCCCCTGATTGCGGCGATGGTCGGCGGCGGATGCGGTGGCCTGTATGCGGGTCTGACCCATACCCATCGTTTTGCAAGAGGTTCCTCCGGTCTGCCTGCGGTGCTGCTCTATATTGGCGGAGACTCCATGCGGTTTTTAATCAATATCATTATTGCACTGGTGATTACGGCAATTGTTACGGCAATCCTGACATTTGTGCTGTCACTTAAATTTGAGAAAGAAGACAGTGAGGAAGAAATTTCTGCAGATACTGCTTTGCCGGAGAGTGCGGTGCTGGCTCCCGCAGAAGGCGAACTGATTGCAATGGATCAGATTCCGGATGAGACGTTTGCGTCCGGTGTTCTGGGAAAAGGTGTTGGAATTTGGCCTGCGCAGGGAATGATTGCCGCGCCGTTTTCGGGTACGGTAACGCAGGTTGCGGATACCGGACACGCGCTTGGTTTGATGAGCGATAACGGAATGGAACTATTGATTCATGTAGGCATAGATACGGTGGATATGAATGGACAGGGTTTTACTCCCAAGGTTAAAGAGGGCGACCGTATCCGGCTCGGGCAGACGCTGCTGCAGTTTGACCGGGAAGCGATTGCCGCCGCAAAGCATCCGGATATGGTAGTGGTCATGCTGATCAATGCGGACGACTATCAGAACATTGTGTACACACCGGAAGGGACTGTCCATGCAGGCTCACAAATCATGAAGGCGGAAAAGTAAGGAGGAAATCATATGGACAGAAAATTGTTTCCGAAAAATTTTTTATGGGGCGGTGCAACGGCTGCCAATCAGTTTGAGGGAGGCATATATGAAGGCGGAAAGGGATTGTCGGTTCCCGATGTGATGACAGGAGGAACCAAAACAGAACCCCGCCATGTGACAGACGGAATCCTTCCAGGATATCATTATCCAAGCCATGAAGCAGTGGATTTTTATCATCATTATAAGGAGGATATTGCTTTATATGGAGAGATGGGATTCAAGTGCTTTCGTATGTCTGTCAACTGGACCAGGCTGTTTCCGAAGGGAGATGAAAAAAAGCCAAATGAGGAAGGAATAGCTTTTTACCGGAATGTATTTGCGGAGTGTAAAAAGCATGGCATTGAGCCGTTGGTGACTATCAGCCATTACGAGCTGCCCTATTATCTTGCAAAGGAATACGGCGGATGGGCGAACCGGGAGATTACGGATTTTTTCCTGCGGTACTGCCGGACGCTGTTTACGGAATTTAAAGGCCAGGTGCGTTACTGGCTGACTTTTAACGAAATCAATATTCTGCAGATGGGAGCCTATGGGAATCTGATGGGCGGAGGGATCCTGCCGCCAGGAAAGGATACGAAGGTGGGTATACAGGCGGGACTGGATGTGAGCTGGGACAGTGAGCAGAAACGGTACACGGCGCTGCACCATCAGCTGGTTGCCAGTGCAAAGGCAGTGAAGATGGCTCATGAGATTGATCCGGAAAATAAGGTCGGGTGTATGCTGTTAAGCCGCATTGCTTATCCCTATACCTGCAGGCCGGATGATGTGCTGAAAGGCCAGCAGACTATGCAGATCGCCAATTATTACTGCGGGGATGTACAGGTGAGAGGAGACTATCCCGCGTTCGCAAAACGTCTCTGGAAAGAGAAGGGAATTAAGATTCCCTTTGCCGAAGGAGACAGGGAGGCGCTAAAAGAGGGAACGGTGGATTTCTTCAGTTTCAGTTATTATTCCAGCAGTACTGCCACAGATGACCCGAATGTACCGATTGCCAACGGCAATATGATGCGCGGGCCGGCCAATCCTTATCTGGAACAGAGCCAGTGGGGATGGACCATTGACCCCAAAGGATTACGTTATCTGCTGAATGAGTTTTACGGACGCTGGCAGATCCCTCTGATGATCGTGGAAAACGGCCTTGGAGCGGAAGACAAAGTGGAAGAGGACGGTTCCATCCATGATGAATACCGTATTGAATATATGCGGGAACATATTAAACAGATGGCAAAAGCCATTGAGGACGGCGTGGAGCTGATGGGGTATACGGTCTGGGGCTGTACAGATCTGGTCAGCGCGGGAACCGGCGAGATGGCAAAGCGGTACGGGCTTGTTTATGTAGATAAGGATAACGAAGGCAGGGGAACCATGGAGCGGAAAAGGAAAGACAGCTTTTACTGGTATCAGAAAGTGATTCGGACCAATGGGGAAGACCTGGATTCTTAGAGTAAAATATTTATATGCGCCTGCGGGAAGGCCCGAAAGCCTTTCCGCATTGGTATGTAGTATCTTTTCTGGTTGCAGCAGTGATTTTGGGCTATGTTGTCCTAACGTCTGTTGATAATGGAATAGTCGTCTGTATATTCCCCTGACTGATAATCATGAATTAAAATCTGATATGGTTTGTCTAAGGAAATCCAGATTTCAAAATCTCTGCTTTCAAAATCGCCGTCGGTAATCAGCTGGTCATTAAATGTCCAGAATGCTGCATTTTCTCCAATTACAGAATGGACAGAATAACAGATTCCCTCTGTTCCATTTACGGTTTCAATCCCGTCGTTATAACTTAACGCGTCTTTGGTTCTGTCCAGTTCTGTAAGACGGCTATATATTTCATTCTCCAACTCTGTCATTTTTTCATTATGATAATGTTTCCAATTATATACCTCCTGTTGATCAAAATCCGGGCAGGCAAGATAAACTGTTTTACCTTTCATACTAGGGATTGATATGTTAAACACTCTGTTATCTGATTGAAAAGGCAGTGTTTCGGTTCCATATACAAACACATTTACAGCGTTGCTGTTTTTTTCACTCTGTTTCCAGGTCACGCGGCTGACCCGGCAGGAGGCAAAATTGACTGTACCGCTTATTTCGAGACAATTTGTTGTTTCATTGTAGGAAAGTTCATCTATACTTATCGCATGGGTAGGCAAAGGAATGCCGATTACAAAAACTTTTACAAAGGCGGATAATAAAAGAAAGATCAGCAGGCTTATAACAATTCCAACGGTGATTTTTAGTTTTCTGGTATGCTGCCGCAATTTTTTAAACCCGTCAAGCGCCGCGTGTTCCTTTGCATCCATTCCGGTATTCAATTCTTCTTTCATTTCCAGATAAATCTCATTGCATGCTTCACATTCTTCTAAATGCTCTTTTACTATGTTTTTCCCTGCTTCGCTTAAAATGCCGTCGATATATCCGGGAAGCAGATCCTTGATTATGTCGCAGGAATAATTTTTATTCATGTGTATTCAGCTCCTTTTTGATTTTTTGTTTTGCACGGTAAAAAACCGTTCTGCTCCAATTTTCACTTTTTCCTAAAATTGTTCCTATTTCGCGAAAAGAAAGTTCACCTGTAATTCGATATAGAATAACTTCCCGTTCCAACTCTGGCAAATGATGGATTGCCTGATAAAGCTCTATTTTATTTTCTTGGTTCAGTACGCTGGTTTCTCCGTCCGGTGAAGAATCGTCCGGTAAGTAATCTGTCAGTTCAACCGTTTCTATACGTTTCTTTTTGCGAAGCTCCTGGTATAAAACATGTTTCGCTATCTGGCAGAGCCATACGGATAGTTTACAAGAGCCGTCATAACGTGAAATGGAACTTACCGCCCGTAAAAATGTTTCCTGCATTAGTTCCTGAGACCATTCTGCATTCCGCGTATAGGAATATAAAAAACGGTAAACTAAATGCGCATATTCTTGATAAATCGAATCCATGTCTGTGTTTTTACAAAATTCCTGCACTTTTTCACCTCCTTTTTATCATAACTTATCTCTTATATCACATAATAGCGGCATTTGTTGCAGCATAAAGCAATTTTTTAAAAATCTTATCATGAATTTTCTTTGTATGTCTGGCGATGCGTTTTTTCTTATGGCAGGTTCCCTTTTTTCTTCAGTACCGATGAGCTTTTTGCCTGGACAGCCGTGGTGATTCTGTTAAGCTTCCAGTTTGAGAAGCTGATCTTTAGGTTTCTGCGGTATGTGCCGGGTATCATAGAATGAAAAGTGGAGGAATGACAGTGAAAGATTTTATAGATGAACTTCAAGATCTGCGGTATCTGGACTGGACAAATAAAAAAAGGTCGGTGGGAACTCCTGGCTGTTTTTTGAAAGCGTATGAAGAAAAGAATGGTATCAGATTTTACTACAAGCTGTCAAATTACGACAGTTATCGTGGCATTTTTGAGCATGAATGTGTGAATGAGTTGATCGTGTCAAGATTGTTGGATGTATTGGAAGATAAAAAAGTTAATAATTTTATTGGGTCAAGATCGCTGGAATATAATCTGAATTTGATTCCAAAAGGAAAGAAGCTTTTTTCAGGGAAATTGAAGACAGAACATGAAACAGTGCTTCTGGGGGATTTGGATAAAGTTCTTTCGGAAATACATTTAAAAAAGATATGGGAGATGCTTTGGGAGAGGTGGAAGAGATATGAAGAAATTTGCAATTCCTATGATCATATTCCCGTCTTTCAAAATGTCAGCCTCTTAAGAGTCATGCTGAGCAGAGGGGAGATCCTTCTGTTTATCTGCGGTGAATATGTGCTGACCTGCCGCAAAGGTATTTAACAGCTTGATACGGGGCAGAATAAGTAGTAAGAAAGCAAAAGGTTTTTATCCGTTAGATAAAATGCTATAATAAGAGTATAGATAAATACAGATATCCATGATATCATAATCAGACAGAAAGGAGTCATACGATGACTATATTAGAAAGCACTATTTCTATGATAAAAGTCATGCCGGAATCCGACCTGGTGGAGATACAGAACTTTGCCAGGAAACTTCTAATGCGGCATGATGCAGATTGCCCGTTTCCGCTAAAGAATAGGGAGGATATCTATAAGGAGCTGGAAACTTCCCGACAGCAGGCGTCTGAGGGAAAGTGCCAGGACATGGGGCAAGCACTCGCAGAAATCAGGAAAAAATATGGATTATGAAGTGATTCTGACTGATATGGCCAGGGCTCAACTTGACCATATCATTGATTATATTCTTTCCGAGTTCAAAAGCGAACAGGCAGCGTTAAGCGTCATGAAAGATGCAGAGGATACCAGGGTCAGGCTTTCCCGTATAGCCAGCAGTCTGAAACTGTGCGATGACACTGGTTTACGCGCTTTAGGATATCGAATTATTCATTTTAAGTATCATAAGTATTTTATGCTGTACAGGATCGAAAATAATAGAGTATTTGTAGATGCCATTTATCACGATATGCAGGATTACGAGAATATTCTGTAATAGAGCTTCCTTTATCTGGGATGAAGACGCGCTGACCTGGTGCAAAGGTATTTAACAGCTTGATACGGGGCAGAATACATAGTAGGATAAGGAAAATCATTTTAGGAGGAATTGTCATGTGCGGCAGATACTATGTGGATGATGAGACAGCCAAAGAGATCGAAAAGCTGATCCGGCAGATGAGTGAGAGGAAGAGATGGGAGTCCCTGCGGGCTGTGGGCAGGATAGCGGCAGGAGATATTTATCCGGGAAAAGAAGCGCCGGTACTCTCAGGATCAGACGGTTCCATAGGATGCGGATGGCAGCAATGGGGATTCCCCGGCTTTGAGGGTAAAAAACGGATCTTCAACGCCAGATGTGAGTCCGCGCTGGATAAGCCGCTGTTCCGGGACAGTGTCCGGCGCAGGCGTATCATGATCCCGGCAGCCTGGTTTTATGAATGGAATCCCCGTAAAGAGAAGAATACCTTTTACAGAAATGACGCGCCGATCCTTTTTATGGCAGGATTAAGCAGGCGGTACGAGGATGGGGAGCATTTTGTGATTCTGACTACCACAGCAAATGCTTCCATGGCACCGGTGCATGAACGGATGCCTCTGATTCTGGAACGACAGGAGATTGCGGAGTGGATGCTGGACGACACAAAGACCGAAAGCATCTTGCACAAAACCCCATGCCTGCTGGAGCGGAAGACGGATTATGAACAGCTAAGCCTGTTTTGAAGGCTGAAATTAACTATGATGCTTTCTATCAACATAAATTATTCTGGTATGCCTGCTTCATCCGGACGAAACGTGTATGCAACCTCATAACCGCTGCACTCCCTCAAGACATAATCGACAAATGCTTGTGTGTTTTCTTCGCCTACCTAATGTGTCTGGACGATAAGAATCGTTTACAGCAGCATAATAGATACTTTACCTTCGTACTGAACTGCGACGGCACATTGAGCAGATATATTTTGAATTTCATAAATAGTTGCATGGCAATAACGGGTTGCGCCTTCTCCGGCAATATTCGCATATTCATCCCATCCATATGCGGTAATATTGCCCAATTCCACACCAAGCTGACTTGCAGGAACTTCTCCCCGATTTGCCTGATACTCTGATTCATTGATAACAATTTGAGGATACTGGTTGTAAATCTCCATGTCTTCCCAATGCGGCAGTGTATATATTTCTGATGAAGCACTGTTATTTGTACTTGCGATTTCTTTTATTGGATAACCGTTTTCTGCCCGATACAAAAAAACGCCGGATAATACAAGGCACAAACAGGCTGCCAGCGTTCTCCGCTTCATCCAGTGCGGTTTTTTAACTTTCTTTTTGTAGATGAGGGCCTCATCAATATATTTTGGATCAAGCTTACTCATGGCCTCGGAAAACCAATAGCGGTGCATGAAGAATTCCGAACGATTTTACAGATATAGGTCAGCAGCGGGTCCGGCTTTGCCGGAGGAATCGCGTTCCACGCTCCTAAGTAAGTGCCATTGACGCACTCCTCCGCGTCCTGTCTGCTGTTTACAATGTTATATGATAGCTTGCGGCAGACTTTACCATATTTTATGTCCAGCTCCCGTATGCCCTGTTCGGAAGGCTCAAAAAACAGTTCAATGATTTTTTCAAAAATTATAGCATACTTTTGGCGCGGGGCATATGGATAGCAAGTATTACCGCTTGAAATAAAAACGTATGTTTGCTATCATAGTTGCATGGGGGGGTGAACGTACGTTTGAACATTATCATTTTTCATATTGACGTCAATTCGGCCTTTCTCTCATGGGAGGCCGTTTACCGTCTGACCCATAAGGGAGGGACGCGGGATCTAAGAGAGACCGCCTCGGCAGTAGGGGGAGATGTGACGCTGCGGCATGGGATCATCCTGGCAAAGTCCATCCCAGCGAAGCGTTATGGGATCAAGACCGGCGAATCCATTCCGGAGGCGCAGAGGAAATGCCCGGGTCTTTTGCTGGTTCCGCCGAATTATGGCCTGTATGAGCAGTGTTCGGAAGCTTTTATGGAAATCTTGCGGGAATATTCTGACGTGGTGGAGCAGTACAGCATCGACGAGGCGTTTATGGATAATGAGTACGAGCTGTCATTTGTTCGGGACGTCGGAGGAGTCGGCTGGCAGGATCAAAGACCGCATGCGGGAGGAGCTTGGCTTTACGGTTAATGTGGGTATTTCCAGCAATAAGCTGCTGGCAAAGATGGCGTCGGATTTTCAGAAACCGGACCGGGTGTATACCCTGTATCCGCACGAAATAGAGGAAAAGATGTGGCCGCTTCCGGTATGGCTGAAAAGTATACTGAAGAAACAAGGAGAAACCATATGGGGATTTGCCAACGGGATCGATCTTTCTTTGGTGCTGGCCCGGCCTGTGGCCAATAAGGGCTATGGAAACAGCACTACGACGCCTTATGACGTGACGGATCTGGAGACAGCGAAGCGGGTACTTCTGTCTCTTTGCGAAACGATAGGGAATCGTCTGCGTACGGACCATGCAGGCCATCGCTGATGAACTGATCCGTCTGGAGGTGGTTGATTATATTACAGATACCACTGTCTGCGAAGTTATGAAAAAAACGAGATTAAACCGTGGCTTGTAAAGGAATGGTGTATCCCACAGGCAGATGCTGAATTTGTGGCAAAGATGGAAGATGTGCTGGAAGTTTACCATCGTCCATATGACCCTCTTATCCCCGTTGTCTGCATAGATGAAACAAATAAACAGCTTATAAAAGAAATCCGTATTCCCTGTGAACCGGGGCAACCTGAGAAAGTGGATTCGGTATATATCCGTAATGGCGTTGCAGATGTCTTTATGATCTCGGAACCGCTCGCAGGCCGGAGAGAAACGGTTGTAACAGAAACCAGAACTGCGTTGGATTTTGCAAATATCCTCAAATATACCGCTGATACGCTGTATCCCCGGACAGAAAAGATTGTACTTGTCACAGACAATCTGAATACACATTCACCGGCATCTCTGTACAGGACATTTCCGCCAGAGGAAGCACGCCGTCTGACAGAACGCTTTGAATGGCATTACACCCCAAAACATGGGAGCTGGCTGGATATGGCTGAGATCGAGATTGGCATCATGAGCCGTCAGGTCATTGCAGTGAGCGGGACGGCTCTTTCTTTTTTATTTATGTAAAAATACATGCACACCCAGTCTTTTCGAGAAATTCTTCCGCTGCTTTCTCAAGGCTTTTTGCGTCCGCATCGGCGGCGGCCTTTAGCTGTATGACCTTTTTCTCCGGAAGATAGGAAGGGTTTTTGCTCAGGGAAATGCCGTATTTCATGCACAGAAGCTGGGCAATCTTAAATAATTCGTTCTGGTTTACTTTATCTGCAATACTGATACACCAGCCGGTCTGGTCAGAAAGAGTCTGTATTTCCTGCTGATAGCGCAATCCGATCGAGGGAGAAATAAAGCTCAATTCCAGATATTTTCCGGAAGGGAATTGTTCTGCAGGGAGCAGCCCTGCAGCATCCTGTTTCAGGCTTTTTTTATCCGGTCTGTGGGGCAGTTCTTCAAAGGCCTGGTCAATACAGTAGAAAGCCAGGTTTTGCTCAATGGTTTCTACGGATTCCGATTGAGGATAAAAGAACCTTTCTTTTTTAGCAGTCTGTATTCCTGGTTCGCAGGCAGCGGATAACAGGGGATTGGCAGTGGAGGAGGAAAGCGTCTTGCCGTTGACAGAAAGGCTCCATCCGGTGGTATCCTCAAATTTTCCGGCTGCTTCCTGATCCTGCGCCTTTATATCTCCGGTAAGGGTAACGACATAGTTCTTTTTATCCAGATGATAGGAAACTTTGGCGACTCTTTCCCCAAATAAGGATGAAAGCAAAAGAGACGCCGCATTGTGGTTGGTGGCAGGGTTTTTCCGTGCCGTCCAGCCGGTTGCTTTGGTAAAAGCTGCAGCGGCAGTATCAAAAGCTGACCTATCCAGCGTATCCGGGTAGTCAAATTGAAGAATGATTTCCCGTTGGTCATTGTGATAGCTGATCTTACGATAAGGAAACTGTGCAAAAGCTGTTTCCACCTGCGGGAGGAGCTCCTGCTGTGTCAGCTCCTTAGGTGCTTTAAGCGCTGCTACTGCTTCAGGGGTGTTGGCAGTCCAAAGGAACAGTCGTCTGGCGTTAGGCGAAAAGTAACAGCTTTTGCTAAAGGCTTCCTGCATGGACTGCAAGACAGCATCGTCTGATACCGCGTGGCCGTACCAGATATGGGCAAGCTGGTACAGAGAAAAGATTTTTCCTGGGTAATGCTGCTGCCAGTATTCCCAAAGAAGCGTTTCGTCTTCCGTTATATAGGAGGAAGTCTTTTGCAGGGTAAATGCCGGGATGAAGGCCGCCTGCCTGCGTTTGCTGCGGAGGAAAAATTCATAGGATTGCCCACATTCCGGCAGATAGACCTGTCTGCGGTAATCCTGCCCTGCCAGTTCCTTGCCTAACTCACCCATGGCGTCCGGGTTTCCGTGTACGAGATAGACATGCCGTGGGGAGATGCGATCTAACAGACTGATGATTTCAAATTTATCCCCGTGGGCAGAAAGCCCTACTTGTTCAATACGGCATTTTACGGGAATGCTGCTTCCGTCCAAAGTAAGTTTCGCGTCTTTATGGTTTTCGAGAAGGTTTAATAACTGCCGACCGGGGGATTCTTCGTCCTGATAGCCGGTGATGATGATGCAGGCGTCCTCTGACGTGGCAAGAGATTTGGCATACTGGACGCTAGGACCGCCGGTGAGCATACCGGAACTGGATAGGAATATGGCTGGCTCACTGCCGGACAGCAGATCTTCTCTCTTTTGGGCAGGTGCAACCGGCTGTATTTCTTTTGTGTAAAAAGGTTCGTTGCCTTTTAAGATCCGTTTTCCAAGGGAGTTTTTTAAATACGTCGGATTTCGGGTATACATAAGGTTAATCTCCCGGATCATGCCATCTACATACACGGGCGTAGGCGGGATTTCCTGATTCTGTATGGCGGCGCGGAGAATTAAAAGCACTTCTTGTGCGCGTCCCAGGGCAAAAGCCGGGATCAGGATTTTTTTCTTCTGATCGATACATTCTTTTACCAGGCTGATCAGCCGTTTCTCTTCCAACTGCCTGTTGGCGTGGAGGCGGTTCCCATAAGTGGTTTCCACAATGGCAATATCCGGGCGTAACTTGGGGATGCTAATCCCTTCAATGGTGCGCTGGGAAAAGGCGGAAAAATCCCCGGAATAAAACAGAGTACCCTCTTCCGTCTCAAGATAAATGCAGGCGGCGCCTGCGATGTGCCCTGCAGGATAAAAAGTCAGGGTAAAGCCGTCTAAAACAGGGAAAGGTGTCTGATAGCCCAGAGGATGGATGCGGTTTAACATGGACAGTACATCCTGCTCGGAATAATGCGGGATCTCCCCTTCCCGGTTATTCATAATCTTTAAACTGTCATACAAAAGAACCCGTGTCAGGTCTAAAGTCATGGCGGTCATGTAAATCGGCGCGTCGGGGTATGCTTTGCTGACAAGAGGGAGGGTACCGATATGGTCCATATGGGCATGGCTGATAAGGATAGCGTCCACGCCCCCCTGCTCCTGCAGGGTTCGAAAATCGGGAAGCGGATCTTTGGAGCCGGACTGCCGGATGCCGGAGTCCATAAGGATGCCTTTCCCTGATATTCTAAGATAAATGCAGCTTCCGCCAATTTCCATGGCGCCGCCTAAAAAATGAAGATTCATTTATGGGAGTCCTTTCATGCGTACTGCGTTTTATTTTATATGATAGAAAAGGAGAATACAAGACCGGATTGTGTATTGTTTCCAGCCGACGTGCTATTCCCCAAGCCCATGTTCGATCAGCTCGGAAAGACGCTTCAGATCTTCTGCCTCCGTTTCGCCGTCGCACCGAAGTTCGATTTCGGTTCCCTGGCCGATGGCGGCAACCAGGATACCTAAGATACTTTTGGGGTTTACGATTTCGTCTTCTACGGCGATCGTCACCTCTGACCTGCATTTTGCCGCTTCGTTTGCCAGGATAGACGCCGGTTTCATGTGAAGCCCTAATGCGTTTTTGATTACGAGTTTTTTTGTAACCATAATTTTGCCTCCTTACAGGCTTTGCCCGGCAGGGGTGTTTTTATGTACGAATATCCGGCGAAGGATTCTGGTCATATAAACCAAGATCTTTCGCCGGTTTTGATTCCGCCTGTTGTTTGTATTCGGCGCTGTGCAGAGTCTGCGGTATCAGAATACCTGCAGATCGAGATCGTCAAGATCCGGTTCTTCTTCCTCTACCTCATCTATGGCAGATTCTACTTTGTTCTTTGCGATCACTGCATAGACACATCCGGTTACCACTACATTTACAAGGATTGCAAGCAGTCCGGTCCATGGCCTTGTCATGGTCGGAAGCATGAGGAATCCGCCGAACGGAACGGTGGAGTCCGCTCCCAGAACCATGGTTACCGCTCCGCCGCAGGCGCCGCCGACGGCAGAGGCGATCAAAGCGCGCACGAGATCGCTCATGACGATGGGGATCACGCCTTCTACAATATTCAGTATACCCATTGGAACGGCAGATTTCAAGTTCTCAACCTGTTCTGCTTCGTAAATATTTTTATGAAGCATTTTTGCAATAAAATATGCAAGCCCAAAACCAATTGGAGTCGCCGTATTGACCAGTTGCAAAGCGGTCACCGGTTCCCGGATTCCAGAAGCAAGAAGCGTGAGTGTAAAAGCGTACACGGTTTTGTTGATCGGGCCGCCGAAGTCTACGATACACAGGCTTCCGATCACGATACCAAGGATCAGTTTGGAAGAGGTTCCAAGGCCCAGCAGCACGTTCGTCAGCCACTCGGTAAACGCGGCGATCGGAACGCCGAATACATAGATCATAATTAGTCCTGCGAGGAAAGATGAAATCAGTGGAACGATCACCGTCGGCATCAGTCCCTTTGCCCATGCAGGCAGTTTTAAATTTTTAATCAAAAATATTGCCAGGTAACCGGCGATGTAGCCGCCTAAGATTCCGCCGATAAAGCCGGCGCTGATCGCGATTGCGGAAAGGCCCACGATAAAGCCCGGTGCGATTCCCGGTTTTCCGGCGATGGAAAAGGCGATGCCCACCGCGATAATTAACGGCAGCAGCCCCAAAGCGGCTCCGCCCATGGTGGCAAGTGCGTCCCAGAAGGTAAACTGTCCCTGGACCAGGCCTGCCGCATACTGATTGGTTCCGCCCATGGCCATACCGATGGCTACCAGGAAGCCTCCCCCGCATACGACTGGAAGCATATAGGAAATTGCTGTCAGCAGATGACTTTTTAGATTTAAACTTTTTATTTTTTCCATTTTTCTACCCCTTTTTATTATAGTTCCGCAACTCCCCTTCCAGGCCCCCTTGGACTGGGAGAATTTCCAGCCGCAAAAGCGTCGGTAAATCCTCCCGGGGCCTGTCCGGTTCGTTGCTGATTTATAGTTCCGCAACTTTTATACGGCTTTATCCAGCATGCACTGCCTGTATTCTTCTTCCATTTTCCGGCATGCACGGTCCAGATCCGGATCCAGCCCGAACAATCCGGCGTTGCCGACGATCAGAATATCCGCGCCCGCTTCTGCCAGCTGCAGGTAGTTTTCTTTGTTGCAGTGGCCGTCGATTTGGATTCGATAGTGATACCCTTTTTCTTCCCGCAATGCTTTGGCCTGACGGATTTTTTCATACATCTGGTCGATGAATTTTTGCCCGGCAAAACCGATATCGACGGTCATGATCGTTAAGAGGTCGATATATTCCAAATAGGATTCCACATAAGTAAGCGGTGTGGCAGGATTCAGTACGACGCCGCATTTGCAGCCGGCCTGCTGGATGACCTGCATGGTCCGAAAGGCGCAGGTGTTAATTGTCTCTGCATGCGGACTGATGTATGTGGCGCCTGCTTCCGCGCACATTCCGATCCAGTCAGACGGCTCCGTAGTCATCAAATGTACGTCCATCTCTGTACCGGTGTGCTGCCGAAAGCTTTTCAGGATGCCCGGCGTAAGCGCCATATTTTTGCAGAAATGCCCGTCCATGATATCCACATGATAAAGCTGCATATAGCGGTCCATGATCGAAAACTGCTCTTTTATCTTCCCCAGGTCCATGCACATCAGTGATGGTGCGAATGTTATCATAATCTTATATCTCCTTTATTCTGGTTTGATTTTTGCTGTTTACAAAATCGAGATCTCGTCAAGATCCAGTTCTGCCTCTTCTGTCTCATTTTCCGGTTCTTCTTCTGGCTCTTCTGTAAAGATGCGGATGACGTCTTCTACAGTATCCGCATCCATCAGTTTGCT
Organism: uncultured Lachnospiraceae bacterium; assembly: GCA_910587495.1. Lineage (GTDB taxonomy): Bacteria > Bacillota > Clostridia > Lachnospirales > Lachnospiraceae > Hominiventricola. The sequence continues at coordinate 17,704 of CAJUMT010000007.1, forward strand.
GACCAGGGCATCGTTGCCCAGGCGTTTGGAAAACATGGCCAGCAGCCGCAGATGGTCATTTGCCGCATCTCCATCGTCTCCGACCGCAAAGAGAATCACAACCTTTGCGCCTGTATCGTCCAGGCTTTCCCATTCGACTTCGTGTTCCAGGACTGCGACGGCAGCTCCTGGTGCGGCGACTGATTTGCTTCTCCCGTGGGGAATCGCGATATGGTTGCCGATGCCGGTCTCACCGATTTCTTCGCGGGCATAGACATCTTTTAGATATTCTTCTTTGTCTGTCACAATGCCTGCTTTTACGAACAATTCTGCCATGGCGTCAAGCGTTTCCGCTTTGCTTTTGACGTTCAGGTGTGTAACGATCGTCTGCGGATTCAGTATTTTTGTAAATTCCATTTCCATCTTTTTCTTCCTCCCTATTTTGCGGCTTCCACAATCTGTTTTGCTTTTTCCATCAGCTTGTTCGGTGATTTGATCGCCACGTCCGTGGAAATCTGGACTACTTTCTTACCCTCAAAGCGTTCGTTATCCGCGATCTTTACATCAATCGCCAGGATGACAAGATCCGCTGCCGCAATCTCTTCGGGGGTAAGGGCGTTCTCTTTTCCGATGCTTCCCTGGGTCTCAAATTTTGCCTCAAACCCTGCTTTTTTTGCCGCTTTTTCCAGCTTCTCCTGTGCGATATAAGTGTGTGCGATTCCTACGGTGCATGCGCAGACTCCAACGATTTTCATATGAATTATCCTCCTTAATAAATGTTTCGCTTTCCGCCTTTTTGGGGCGTTTGCTGCTTTGAATTTTGTTGTTTTTGGTTCTTTGTTTTCTGTGATTTCACTATAGCATTTGGGAAGTTCAAAGAGAAGTCCAGAAGGGTGCAACTTATTTTGCACGGCGCTGGGCTGATGAAATCCGTAAAAAACAGGGCGACCAAAACATACATGTTTCAGCCACCCTGATGATTTTGTGCAGATTGTATTCGATTTTTGATCGCCTGCGGCCAGAAGCAGTTCTCGTTAGTCGGAAGTTTTCCGCCGTATCCCTGCGTGTTTCCATATAATCGGCGCGAGAAAGCACAGAATGCAAAGGAGCAAAAGCGCATGCCCCGACAGGACAGAGGCCAGATTTCCAAAGAGAATCCCGGCGATACAGAAGTCCGAGTCGGAAAAAGAAGTTCCTGAGAGGTTCAATGTTCCGATCAAAGGCATGACAAAGAGCGACAGCAGGGAAATCAGGATTCCGTGGACGAAAGAGCCGAGGAGGCAGCCCCTGATTCCACCTTCCGCGTTGGCGAAGACACCGGCGGAGCCGCCGCAGAAGAAATGGGCCGTGATGCCCGGGACGATCACCGGGACAAGGAGTGTTCCCTGCGAAACATTGATTCCCATAAGCAGAAGCATTACCGTAAGGCCGCCCAGAAAGGACATGAGAAAGCCGATCATGACAGCGTTGGGTGCATAGGAAAAAAGGATCGGGCAGTCCACGGCAGGTTTTGCGTGAGGCACGAGTTTTTTAGCAATCCCTTTAAAGGCCGGAACGATCTCTGCGATTACCAGCCGTACACCTGCGAGGATAATATAGATAGAGGCAGAAAAACGGGCGCCCTGAAGCAGTGCATAGATGATCCAGTGTTGGCAGCCGTCTGCCTGATAGGAGATGTCCAGAAGATTCAGATCCGTGCGCGCCGCGGAGATTCCGGCAACGATCAGGAACATCACGGTCATGACAAGAAAGATTCCGACTGTGGAATCGCGCATAAAAGACAGCCAGGAGGAAAAACGCATATCCTCTGTTGATCGGACTGTTTCTGAGCGTTGGCCTTTTGGCTTCGGGCGGATCCTTCCAGGCGCGGCAAGCCGCGCTGTTTTGGCGGCGGCCAGACAGCCAATGGCGGAAAAATGTCCAAAAGCAATCTTGTCGCTTCCGGTAACGGCCTTCATCTCATTTTCGATAAGTGCGGGCATAAATGTCATGAAAAGTCCCAGGATCAGCGAGCCGGACAGGATGATCTGCCAGCTTTTCATGGCGCCTTCGTGAAGTGCGACCGTCAGAAGGCAGGCCATGTAAAGCGTATGATGCCCGGTCAGAAAGAGATAGCCGGACGGTCCGAAACGCGCCATAAAAAGATTCGCGATCATCCCAAGGAACAGTACCATGGATACTTCCATGGCATATTGTGCGATTCCCAGCGAAGCGATGGCTTCCATATTAGGAACGACTCCCTGGATATGAAATGCATAATTAAACAGCACGCCGAAATCCTTCAATGCACCATTGCTTAAAAAATCAGAACCTGCCGACAAAAGGACAAATCCGACAACTGTGATGACGGTTCCTTTGATGACATGGTCTGCTGGCTTTTTTTGCAGCAGAAGTCCCAGAAGTGTAACCAGCCCCACAAGGAGCGCGGGGGTTGCCAGGATATTCCGAAGAATGATAAAAATCTGCATAGTTTTCCTTTCTGTCAGCCGTTGGCCAGTCTGGAGCGCAGGATCTTACATACGCCTGCAGGGCTGTCTGCGCCGATCAGTTCATCAATCTGATACGGCTTTGCGAGAACTCTGCGGATATCCCTCAGGATTCCCATGTGTTTATTTTGATCCTCGACCACCAGAAGGAAGATAACCCGCGCTCTCTTTCCGCCGTCAAACAGGACGCCCTCCGGCGCGATGCCGATGGACAGATCCAGATGTTTCACGCCGCTCTCGGGGCGGGCATGCGCGAGAATCAGATCTTTTGTGGCGAACATATAGGGGCCGGCTTCTACAAGACGATCTATGATGCACTGTACATAATGCTCATCCATACTTCCGCGCCGTAAAAGCGGAGCAGCCGTTGTATAGAGCGCTTGTTTCCAGGGAAGCATCTGTTTAAAAGGAGGAGATGTTTCTCCGGCGGTGTTTCCATTGCAGCTTAAAAACAGAATACGGTCTTCAGTCAGGAAATCGGTCAGTTTCCACACATCCGGATTCAACACAGGCTGTTTCTCTTCCTGTTGGTAGCGAAAGAAATATTCCAGGTCATTTTTCAGTTCGGCATGTTTTTCCTGCGGAACATATTTCTGGACCAGACGGAAGACCGCGTCGGTATCGACAAAACCGAAACGACTGCGGATCAGCGGATGGTTGAGTATATTTTTGCGGTCAAAATCATTTAAGACCGGATTTACGACAATGACAGGGATCATGGCTTTCAAGTTCACAGAAGTGACGATTATGTCGCAGATATTCTGCGGGTCCACGACCTTTGCCGCGGTCACGACGCCAATAATCTTTGCCGAGGGGAGAATCCGCTGCAGTTCATAGCTGATCATATTGCCGGTTGCAACGCCGTTCATGCATACCACAAGAATGCGGAGTTCCTTTGGGTCGTGTCTGGCATGTTTAAGATGCGCGCCGAAATGCAGTGTCAGGTAGGAGACTTCGCTGTCCGAGATCTGAACGCCGATCTGCTGCTCCAGATATTGTACAGTATCCCGCATGACGTCAAATATATACGGATATTCCCGCTGGACGTCCTCCGCCATGGGGTTGCCGATCTGGATGCCGAACCGGTAGCGGTAGAGAGACGCGGCAATATGGCGGTACAGATCATTTAACAGTTCCTGTTTCCTTTCAAAGGTCATGCAGGCTTTCCGCTCAAATTCCATGACAAGATTGCGGGTGATCTCCCAGATAGATTCATTTTCTTTCTCCGGCCCGGTTTTGGAATAAGATGCCAGCCGTCCCCCGAGAAAATGTAGCGTCAGATAGATTTTTTCCATATCGGTCAGTTCCGGAAAATGGAGGTTGACCAGCCGGTATTCTTCGGAATCCCGTACTTTCCGGGTACTGACATCGGAGAAGAACAGGTGCTTGTCTCCTTTTCGCATGACCGGCATCATGGCAGCAAGCGCGAGCATATCGCTCCTGACATAGCTGACCTTAAGTTCCTTCTCTATACATTCGATCTGTTCCAGACAGGGAGTGATCTCTTCCATGTGCAGAAACGTAAGTTTTCCGGCGGACAGAAGCGGTTCCAGCCGGTTAAAATACAAGAAAAAAAGCGCTCTTACGCGTACCGGATCTCCTTCGATCCGGTATCCGGTTTTCTTTTCATAGCAAAGATGTAACTGCCAGGTATATAGCCGGGAGATGACAGCCTGGAGATCCGTAAAGATTGTATTGCGGCTTACGAGACAGGCATGCATCAGCTCTTCCACATAGACCGGTTCCGTGGAAATGATGATCTGGCAGACAATGATCTGCGCCCGTTCACCAGGCGTAAAGATATAGTCATCCACGGACTGCTCTACCTGCATGGCTGCTTCCAATGAAAGCTGTTCTTCCCCGGAAAATGGCTGTACTTTTCCCCGGATAACCCGAATTGCGGGCAGGTGTTTCATTTCAAGCCAATTGTTGGCCCGTTCCAGTTCGTTATATACCGTGCGTGTGGACACAGACAGTTCCCCGGCAATCTCACGGATCGTAAGAATGCTGCGCTGCTTTAAGACTATATCTATAACTTTTTTGGTACGTTCATTCCAATAACCGATCGCCATAGAACTTTTATATCTCCAGGTATTTTTTTAACTGCTCCGCCGCCGGTTCTGCGTCCATCAGGTCGGAAAGCCCGATGGCAGGCAGGCTGTTGGGAAGCGGCAGGACTTCTTCCGACACGACGAAGAGATCTGCCTTTTCTTCAGACAGATCAGATAAAGGGCCGAAGGTAACTTCGATGCCGGTGATTCCCAGATTTTCCAGCGCTTCCTCAATCGTCATCTGCATGACCAGAGAGGTTCCGACTCCATTGCCGCAGCAGCACATGATTCTTTGGATGTTCTGTTTCATGATGTTCATTTCTTTCCTGTAGTATTTGGAATGATTATAATTTCCAGTCATCTTTGTGCGTAAAGTTGAAAGTGAATTTCCGCACTAAAAGAATACCTGCCAAAAGCCCCACAAGAGCGCCTGCAGCAATTGCCACGATGCGGATATTGACCCGTATCAGGTTCGTTTCTTTTTCTTTTTTCGTCGGGGACTGTCCGGCTGGGACAGATTCTGAATCGTCAGGTTGTTCCTTGTTTTCCGCCATTTGGAAATCAAAATCCTGGATATCGTTTGCCGAAAAAAGCAGATCGGTAGAGCCGATATTTTGGTCTGCATAAGTATAATGCAGGGTAGCTATGGAGGATGAGCCATTATTGTCGTTAAATTCCAGTCTGGGAGATGCGGCCGTAAAATCCACATCGACAGGAAGGACAATATATCCAGAAGGATCGATTTCAATCATGGGGGCAGAATCGCCAAAAACAGAGCTGCCGGTATCAAAAAGTCCATTTTGCCCTATAGTAAAAGTAGTTTCATTTTCCGCAATATTTACTTTATGAAAGTTCTCTCCTGCGTAATCCAGCAGACTTGCGGTATCCGAAAAAAGAGGAACACCCCGCTCGGCGCTTCCCTGGGTTTTCATGGTGACAACAATCAGATCCATTCCGTTACGGGTGGCGCAGGTGACCAGCGTATTCAAAGCTACAGTTGTATAGCCGGTTTTTCCTGCGAATACAGTGTCATCCAGGAACCTGGAAGTTCTGTTGGCAGAGAGCATATAGTGGTGATTGCTCATGGGTAGTTCTTCGTCTTTTTTATTGGTGGCGCGTAGAATATAGCGGGAAGTACCGCTGATCTGACGAAATTTTTCATGTTTGATAGCTTCCTGCGTGATCAGGGCCATATCATGAGCTGTGGTGTAGTGGTTATCATCAGGAAGCCCATGGGGATTTACAAAATGGGTGTTGGCACAGCCTAATTCCCGGGCACGTTCATTCATCAGATCACAGAAAGCTTCTACAGAGCCGGATACTTGTTCTGCAATCGCATTGGCACATTCATTGGCGGATTCCAGCATAATGGCATAAAGACATTCTTCTACAGTCAGCACTTCTCCTTCGTCTCGATAAATGCTGCTGCTCCCAGGTTCAACGGTATAGACGGCGGTGTGAGAAAAGGTCACTTCTTCGTCCATGTCCAAATGTTCCAGCGCTAAAAGGACGGTCATAATTTTGGTTATGCTGGCAGGATAATATTGTTCATCTATGGATTTTGCGTAGAGTATCGTACCGGTGGATGCTTCCATGACAATGGCGGATTCGGCATAAATCTGGGGACCGGCAGGCCAGTTTTCCCAGGAATCGGACTGAATCTCCATATGATAACGCATTTCAGATGCAACGGCGGGGTCTTCGGCTGCAAGAACAGGAGTAGAAAAAACGACAGATAGGCAGAGAACAGATGCCAGAGCCGACAGTTTATATTTATTTAAAATATTCATTATTTTACCTCATTAATTGAATGAATTGTTTTTTTATTATAGATGATTTGGTGTAGGCACGCAAGGGTGCGAGAAAAAAGTTCAAGAAAGTTTAAGAATTGGGACATAAATACTTTTCAAAAGTCTTGACCAATAAGAGGGTGCAATTTTATAATGACAAAGAAACGAAGTTTTTAAGAGGAGGCTGCATATGTATAATAAGGTCAATACGGATATGAATTTCGTAGGACGGGAGAAAGCCGTCGAGAAATTCTGGAAAGAAAATGACACATTTCGTAAAAGTATGGAAAAGCGGAAAAGCTGTCCGGTCTACACATTTTATGACGGACCGCCCACAGCCAACGGAAAACCCCATATCGGCCATGTGCTGACGCGGGTCATCAAGGATATGATTCCCAGATACCGCACGATGAAAGGATATATGGTTCCGCGAAAAGCAGGATGGGATACCCACGGACTTCCAGTAGAATTAGAGGTAGAAAAGCTTTTAGGGCTTGACGGAAAGGAACAGATCGAGGAATACGGCCTGGCGCCTTTTATTGACAAGTGTAAAGAGAGTGTCTGGAAATATAAAGGTATGTGGGAAGACTTCTCAGGTACAGTAGGATTCTGGGCGGATATGGATGATCCTTATGTGACTTATCACGACGATTTTATCGAGTCTGAGTGGTGGGCGCTAAAGACAATCTGGGATAAAGGGCTTTTGTACAAAGGTTTTAAGATCGTACCATACTGTCCCCGCTGCGGGACGCCTCTGTCTTCTCATGAGGTAGCGCAGGGATACAAAGATGTAAAAGAACGCTCTGCGGTAGTGCGCTTTAAAGTGAAAGACGAGGACGCTTATATCCTTGCATGGACCACGACTCCCTGGACTTTGCCGTCCAATGTGGCGCTTTGTGTGAATCCTGTAGAAGCTTATGTAAAAGTAAAAGCTGCAGACCAGAGGATTTATTATATGGCAGAGGCTCTGCTTGATACGGTGCTTGGTAAACTGGGAGATGAAAATACGCCCGCCTATGAAATTCTTGCACATTATACAGGAAAAGATCTGGAATATAAAGAATATGAACCGCTGTTTGCGTGCTCTGCCAAAGTCGCTGAAAAACAGCACAAAAAAGGTTATTATGTGACCTGTGATTCTTATGTTACTTTGACGGACGGCACCGGCGTAGTACACATTGCGCCTGCTTTCGGTGAAGACGATGCCAATGTGGGGCGTAAATATGACCTGCCCTTTGTTCAGCTTGTGGACGGAAAAGGAAATATGACGGAAGATACGCCTTTTGCCGGACTGTTTGTGAAAAAAGCGGACCCGGAAGTATTAAAAGATCTGGATGCAAGAGAACTTCTTTTTGACGCGCCGAAATTTGAGCACAGTTATCCCCACTGTTGGAGATGTGATACGCCGCTGATCTACTACGCGAGAGAATCCTGGTTTATTAAGATGACGGCGGTGAAAGAGGATTTAATCCGCAATAATAATACGATCAACTGGATTCCGGAGAGTATCGGAAAAGGCCGTTTTGGTGACTGGCTGGAAAATATTCAGGATTGGGGTATCAGCAGGAACCGTTACTGGGGCACGCCTTTGAACATTTGGGAATGTGAAGGCTGTGGCCATATGGAAAGCATCGGCTCCCGGGAGGAATTAAAGAGAATGAGCGGAAATGACGCGGCTCTGACCGTGGAACTGCACCGGCCGTATATCGATGAGATCACCTGTACCTGTCCCAAGTGTCAAAAAACGATGAAAAGGGTGCCGGAAGTTATCGATTGCTGGTTTGATTCAGGAGCTATGCCTTTTGCGCAGCATCATTATCCGTTTGAGAATAAAGAAATGTTTGAAAACCAGTTTCCGGCGCAGTTTATCTCGGAAGCCGTGGACCAAACCCGCGGATGGTTTTATTCGCTGTTGGCAGAATCTACCTTATTATTTAATAAAGCTCCCTATGAAAACGTAATCGTATTAGGACATGTGCAGGATGAGAACGGACAGAAGATGAGTAAATCAAAAGGAAATGCAGTAGATCCGTTTGATGCGCTGGCAACCTATGGTGCGGATGCGATTCGCTGGTATTTCTATATCAACAGCGCGCCCTGGCTTCCCAACCGTTTTCATGGAAAAGCAGTGCAGGAAGGACAGCGAAAGTTCATGGGTACGCTTTGGAATACTTATGCGTTCTTTGTGCTGTATGCCAACATTGACAACTTTGACGCGTCAAAATATACCCTGGACCAGACGTCCCTGACTGCCATGGACAGGTGGCTTTTGTCCAGATTGAATACAGTGGTAGGACAGGTGGACGTCCATTTGGAAAATTATCGGATTCCGGAAGCTGCAAGGGCGCTGCAGGATTTTGTAGACGAGATGAGCAACTGGTATGTAAGAAGAAGCCGCGAGCGTTTCTGGGCTAAAGGCATGGAGCAGGATAAAATCAATGCGTATATGACGTTATATACTGCCCTTGTGACGATTGCCAAGGCGGCTGCGCCCATGATTCCTTTTATGACTGAGGATATCTACCGTAATCTTGTATGCAGCGTGGATGCATCCGCGCCTGAAAGCGTTCATCTGTGCGATTTCCCAAAAGTGGATAAGAGCATGATTGACGGGGAACTGGAAAGTGCCATGGGCGAAGTACTGGATATTGTGGTCATGGGACGCGCAGCCCGCAATACAGCCAATATCAAGAACCGCCAGCCGATCGGGACTATGTATGTCAGTGCGCCAAGTGAGCTTCCGGATATGTATAAAGATATCATTGCCGATGAGCTGAATGTGAAACAGGTGGTATTCAAAGAAGATCTAAGTGACTTTACAAACTATACATTTAAGCCGCAGCTTAAAACTGTGGGGCCAAAATACGGAAAATTGCTGAACGGAATCCGTCAATATCTCACAGAACTTGACGGGCGGGCCGCTATGAAGGAATTAGAAGACAAAGGAAGCCTGTCATTTGACATAGACGGTCAAAGCGTGGTATTATTGAAAGAAGATTTGCTCATTGACACTGCACAGATGGAAGGTTATGTGACAGAGGCAGATAACCGTGTAACGGTCGTTCTGGATACGAATTTGAGCGAAGCGCTCGTTGAGGAGGGATTCGTCCGCGAGATCATCAGCAAAGTACAGACTATGCGTAAGGAAGCAGGATTTGAAGTGATGGATAGGATCACTTTGTACTGCGCGGGAAATGAAAAGCTTTCAAAACTGATGAAGGTTTATGGCGCAGAGATTCAGAATGACGTGATGGCAGCAGGCCTTTGCTTCGGAGAAGCAAAAGGCTACACAAAGGAATGGAATATCAATGGGGAAATCGTGACCTTTGGAGTGGAAAAGCAGTAAAAAGCGTCCGCTCAAGATGCAGAATGAAAAAGGAGGCATATGGATGTCTAAGAGAACTTTTAACAAAGATTTTTTTATTAGAAGCGTGAAATATAATGTCCGCACACTTTTCCGTCGGGAGATTGAAGAGGCGACCAGCCAGCAGATTTTCCAGGCTGTCGGCTATGCGGTAAAGGACGCGATTATGGATGCGTGGATTGCCACGCAGAAAGAATTTGAAAAATCAGATCCCAAGATCGTATATTATATGTCCATGGAATTTTTGATGGGCCGCGCCCTTGGCAACAACCTGATTAACCTGACTTTTTATGATGAAGTAAAGGAAGCTTTGGAAGAGATTGGTCTGGATTTGAATATGATCGAGGATCAGGAACCCGATGCGGCGCTGGGAAACGGCGGTTTGGGACGTCTGGCAGCGTGTTTCTTAGATTCGCTGGCTTCTCTTGGCTATGCGGCATATGGATGCGGTATCCGTTACCGGTATGGTATGTTCAAGCAGCAGATTGTCAAGGGCGCCCAGGTGGAAGTGCCGGATATGTGGCTTAAAAACGGCAATCCTTTTGAGCTTCGCCGCCCGGAATACGCAAAGACCGTTAAGTTCGGCGGTTATGTAAGAATTGAAAATAAAGACGGCAAGAACCATTTTATCCAGGAAGGATATCAGTCCGTGCTGGCAGTGCCGGTGGACCTCCCGGTAGTAGGTTACGGAAACAATGTAATTAACTGCCTGCGGATTTGGGACGCGGAAGCCATCAATTCTTTTGAGCTGAACCATTTTGATAAAGGCGAGTACAACAAAGCAGTGGAGCAGGAGAATCTGGCTCGCAACCTGGTGGAAGTGCTGTATCCCAATGACAACCATATGGCGGGGAAAGAGCTTCGTTTAAAACAGCAGTATTTCTTTGTGTCTGCCAGCGTGCAGGCGGCAGTGGAAAGATATATGCGCTCGCATGATGACGTCCATAAGTTCTATGAGAAAGCGACGTTCCAGTTAAACGACACCCATCCGACGGTGGCAGTTGCCGAGTTAATGCGCGTGCTGATGGATGAGCATGACCTGACATGGGATGAAGCATGGGAAGTGACCACAAAGACCTGCGCTTACACCAACCATACGATCATGGCAGAAGCTCTGGAAAAATGGCCGATCGAGCTGTTCTCCCGGCTGCTTCCGCGTATCTATCAGATCGTGGAGGAGATCAACCGCAGATTTGTAATTGAGATTCAGAAGAAGTATCCGAATAACTATGAGAAAGTTAAGAAGATGGCCATTATTATGGACGGCCAGGTGAAGATGGCACATCTTGCCATTGCTGCAGGGTACTCTGTCAACGGCGTTGCGAGACTTCATACAGAAATCTTGAAGAATCAGGAACTGAAAGATTTCTATGAGATGATGCCGGAGAAATTCAATAACAAGACGAATGGTATTACCCAGAGACGTTTCCTGCTTCATGGTAATCCGTTGCTGGCAAAATGGGTTACTGCCCATGTGGGAGACGAGTGGATCACAGATTTGTCCAGGATCAAAGGACTTGCCCTCTACGCGGATGAGGAAAAAGCGCAGCACGAGTTTATGAATATCAAGTATCAAAACAAAGTGCGTCTGGCAAAGTATATTAAAGAACATAATGGTGTGGATGTGGATCCGCGTTCGATTTTCGACGTGCAGGTAAAACGTCTACATGAGTATAAGAGACAATTATTGAATATCCTTCATGTGATGTATCTGTACAATCAGATCAAAGAGCATCCGGATATGGAGTTTTATCCAAGAACCTTTATTTTCGGAGCCAAAGCGGCAGCAGGCTATATGAGGGCGAAACTGACCATCAAACTGATCAACTCCGTAGCAGATGTGGTAAATAATGACGCATCTATCAATGGAAAGTTAAAAGTTGTGTTTATCGAAGATTACCGTGTATCCAACGCGGAGTGGATCTTTGCGGCGGCGGATGTATCCGAGCAGATTTCCACCGCTTCCAAGGAAGCGAGTGGAACCGGCAACATGAAATTTATGTTAAACGGCGCGTTGACCATCGGCACCATGGATGGCGCCAATGTGGAGATTGTGGAAGAAGTAGGCGAAGAAAACGCGTTTATATTCGGAATGAGTTCTGACGAAGTCATCGAACTGGAGAAGCAGGGCGGTTATGATCCCTCCCAGTTGTTTAATACAGATCAGGATATCCGCCATGTGTTGATGCAGCTGATCAACGGTGAATATTCTCCCAATGACCCGGAGAAATTCCGTGAGTTGTATAATGCGCTTTTGGTTGACGGCGGTTATGACAGACCCGACCCATACTTTATTCTGAAGGATTTCCGTTCCTACGCGGAGGCACAGAAGAAAGTGGAAGCCGCTTACAGAGATGAGAAGGGATGGGCAAGAAGCGCAATACTGAATGTGGCTTGTTCCGGTAAATTCAGTTCCGACCGTACGATCCAGGAATATGTGGATGAGATCTGGAAACTGGATAAAGTGACAGTAGAACTGGCAGAAGGCTAATACAGTAACAAAAGGGCTGTGTGAGATTTTCACACAGTCTTTTTATGTATATGCAGGCCCGGATTTTCATAAAATTGGTAAGAGGGCTTGACATGAAAAAAATAATAAAAAATATGGCGATGATAGGATTCCTTGTCTTGTTTTTCCCATATACGGCGACCCTTCTGATGGGAGGCAGACAGGGAATCCATCAGGAAAAGGCGCTTCCGGAGCTGGAATATCAGGTGTTGTACCGGCTGATGGCAGAAGATTATTCCTGGATGGCAGAAAAGACACTGGATGTAATGGCAATTTTATATCGGACGGAATGTGTAAGGCAGGGTGGAAAGGAAGAAATCAAAAATATATCCATGGAGTTGTATGAGGAAAATTACGACAGAGCCTATGAAGCGGTGGTGCGTACCGAAGGTCAGGTGGTCACTATAGATGGTAAATACAAAGAACTTCCATATCATGCAGTCAGTGCGGGCAACACCAGGGACGGAAGGCTTTTGGGAGAGGAATATGACTATATAGTTTCGGTTGCCTGTCCAGATGATTTGGAATGCGATTCTTATCTTCAGGTGTTCAGCCTGGCAAAAGAGGAACTTTGTGAAGCTTTGGGAGAAGACATTTCATCGGAAGAACTTTCTTTAGAAAGAGACAGCACAGATTATGTAACGACGGCGGTCTGTGGAACGAACACATGGCAGGGCGAGAACTTTCGCACACTGCTTCGTCTTCCTTCCAGCTGCTTTTGGCTGGAGGAAACCGAGAACGGGGTCCGCGTGACGGTGAAAGGAAGCGGTCATGGTTTCGGCATCAGCTTATATACCGCTGACCGCATGATTCGGGAAGGAAAGGAAATTGCCGAAATCTTCCAGACATTCTATCGAAATACGGAGTGTATAACTATCCTCTAATCTGGTAAAAATATGGATCAGAGGTGATGTTATGCGTAAAAATCAAAAAGGTTTTTTGATTGTGCTGTGCCTTTGCATACTTTCGATATCCGGAATGTTCGGAGTGTATCGATATCGGAGCGGTCAAGACTCTGAGACGGAGCAAAAGACTCCCAAACAGACTGCGCAGGTAAAAGAAGATACACAGGAACCAAAGAAGGAAGTGGCAAATTCTGAAGGTACAGTGGCTAAGGCTGATACAGAAGATAAGAAGGAAGAAGAAAAAGAGCAAGCAAAAATTGAAACAGAAGAGGATATCTACAAGATAGGAGAGACAGAGCTGGCACAGACCAAAGAGGATGTACCGGAGGAAACGCCTGAGCAAATTCCTGCCAATAACGGCGAAGAAGAGACAGAAGAAGAGGAAGATACGCAGGAAACTTCCGCAGACCAGGTTCAGTCAGACCGATTGTCTTTTGCAAAAGACAGCACGCTGGTATGGCCGGTGGACGGAGACGTGATTCTGAATTACAGTATGGATAAAAGTATTTATTTTTCCACGTTGAATCAATATAAATACCATCCGGCGATTGTGATCAGCGCACCGGTAGGCAGTGAAGTTCAATGTTCTGCCACGGGTAAAGTAAGTGAGATTACGGTGGATGAGGAGACCGGAACAACCATCCATATGGATTTGGGAGGCGGTTATGAAGCGGTCTACGGGCAGTTAAAAGAATTGGCCGTGGAAGAGGGAGATACAGTGGAAGAAGGAGAGCTGTTAGGATATGTAAGCGAACCGACCAAATACTATACGTTGGAAGGAAGCAATCTGTATTTTCAGCTTCTAAAAGATAAAGAACCGGTTAATCCGATGGAGCATATAGAATAAACTACCCGGGTGATAAAAAGAAAGGCTGTCAATGGGAAGCTGTTTTCCAGAAGACAGTCTTTCTTTTTGCCCCTTTACATAAGGGCGATATAAAACATAACTACAAAGTGACAAAGGCTTCCGCCCATTACAAACAAATGAAATATTTCGTGGGAGCCAAAATACTGATGCCTGGCGTTGAAAAACGGGAGTTTCAGCGCATAGATGACACCGCCGACCGTGTAGATGATACCGCCTGCCAAAAGCCATATAAAAGCGGCAATGGGCAGAGCTTTTACCAGCGGGACCATGGCGAGTACACACAGCCAACCCATGGAAATGTAGATCAGAGAAGAAAACCATTTGGGACAGGTAATCCAGAAGGCTTTGATCAGCATACCGATGACGGCTGTTCCCCATACAAGCGCCAGGAGCGGATATCCTACAGAGTCTTTCAGAGGGATCATACATACCGGCGTGTAGCTTCCCGCGATCAGGATAAAAATCATCATATGATCCACTTTTCGAAGCGTTCGATTAATCTTATCTGAAATATTAAAAGTGTGGTATACAGTACTCGCGCCATACAAAAGGATCATGCTAAGTGCAAAAACGGCAAGCGCCAGTACGGCGTTTTTATCGCTGTGGAATGCTGCCAAAATAAGCAGCGGAGAGGACGCCAGAGCAGCCAGAACCATACCGATGAAATGTGTAATGGCGCTGCCGGGATCTTTAATGGATAATGTCATAATTATTGCCTCCTTACAACATGAAGATTATATAATGTAGTATTAAAAACTATGTTATAACTTATACATATTATAACTCTATATGAAAAAAAAGCAAGTATTTTTTTGAGAAATGTGATAAGAAATCGAACAAGGAAGAGCTATCTTCCTCTGCGTATATAAAAAAGCGGCCCTCTTTGGACCGCCTTTGATCTTTTGCTATATGTATTTTAGAAAATACGACGCACTGCCAGGACGTCTTTGTAGTTGGCAGGTGAAGTATACTTGATGCCGGTAGCCGCGGTGCTGGCATGAACAATCGTGTTATTGCCCACATAGATACCTACATGACCGCTGTAGCAGATGATATCCCCCGGCTGTGCATCCGCAAGACTGACTCCGTATCCTGCACTTCTCAATGCACTGGAGCTGTGCGGAAGACCTACGCCGAAGTTAGAGTATACACTCATAACAAAGCCGGAGCAGTCTGCGCCGTTCGTCAGGCTCGTTCCACCGTATACATAGGGGTTGCCCACAAACTGGGATGCGAAATTTGCCACTGCGTTGCCGGAAGCGCTTCCGCCTCCGCCGCTTCCGATTACATCGGAAGACTGAGACGCTTTGGAGCCGGAATTGCTCTTAATCTTGGCCGCAGCTGCTTGCTGTGCTGCCAATCTAGCTTCTTCTTCCTTTTCCAGCCTGGCTTCTTCTTCCTCTTTGGATTCGGCGTATACATAGTCTGTCCGAAGATCCACATAATCTTTGGAGACCCATCCGTCGCCTTCCTCAATGGACACTTTAACGAAATCTTCGGTCTCATCTTTTACGACTAATTCTTCCTCCTGGGGAATCAGACCTAAGATCGGAGAATCGGTTGTGGCTTCCATACGAACCCTTAAAGTCTCTGTAGTGACCACCGCCATTCTTGTGCCGACTTCCTCGGCAAGCGCTTCGGCGTCAGGGCCAATGGCTACATATTCGCTTTTTACATAACCATGTACATTACCGGAATTGATCAGATACCATCCGTCTTCCTGCTTTTCTACAGTTCCTACAGATTTATCGAAAAGTTTTCCGATGATCTCGCCGTCCTCGCTGGATTCGCTGCGGACATTTACATAATCGGAAACCTGGGCAATACAAAGCCCTGTATAATTATCTTTGACCACTGCGTCTAATACATCCGCCATCTCGTCGTCAGATGTGACGGATTCATCTAAAGAAGCAGTGATGCCGCCTGCAAGTGCCAGAGAGATCTGTGCCGCGTCCGCATGAATCGGAACCGTAACAAACATTCCGGCAGCCAGGCAGAACAAAAAACCTTTTTTTATCATGTGTACCTCCAAACATATTCATTTAAAAATTACAAAAATATCTTAATTATTACAAATTTGTTACAAATCACAAAGAAATTATAACAACCCCAGGGGCGTTTGTCAACCAGGAAAAAGTCTTTTATACAGGAAAAATCAAGACTTCACAATTATTTCATAATTTTTACGAAAACAAAGATTGACAAAAGAGAATTTAGCAATTAAACTATTATAGTAATTGTTATTATTATTAATTTGAAGGAGGGGAGGATGGCAGTATTAAAATACAGCAGACAGAGGGAATCAATCAAAAATTATCTGTGCGGCAGAGATGATCATCCGACTGCAGATATGGTCTATACGGACATCCGCAGGGAATTCCCCAATATCAGTTTGGGCACAGTGTATCGGAATCTTTCCTTATTAGTAGAGACAGGTGAAATCCGAAAGATTACCATGGACGGAGCTGATCGGTTCGACGCAAAGATGATACCGCATCACCATTTTATCTGCCGTAAATGCGGGTGTGTATTGGATGTCATGTTGCCGATGGATGATCCAATGGTGGCGGTTGACGGACAGTGGGGTTATGGGGATGTGGAAGAATGTCGGATTGAATTTTACGGAGTCTGCAGGAAATGCAAAAAAAACACAAATGAGGCTTGACAAAACAGAAAGTTTTTTCTATAATTTCATTATAACGATAACAGGAACTATTACTGTTATTATATAGAATCTTAATAATATTAGAAAAGGAGAAAAGATAATGGCAAAATGGGTATGCAGTGTATGCGGTTATGTTCATGAGGGAGATGCAGCACCGGAGAAATGTCCGCAGTGTGGAGTACCGGCAAGCAAATTTAATAAGCAGGAGGAAGGCTTAAGCTGGGCAGCAGAGCATGTAGTAGGCGTTGCACAGGGCGTAAGCGAAGATATCATTGAGGATTTAAGAGCTAACTTTAACGGAGAGTGCTCTGAGGTTGGTATGTACCTTGCTATGGCTCGCGTGGCTCATAGAGAAGGATATCCGGAGATCGGCCTTTACTGGGAGAAAGCAGCTTACGAAGAGGCAGAGCACGCTGCTAAATTCGCAGAACTGTTAGGCGAAGTCGTAACAGACAGCACCAAGAAAAACCTTGAGATGCGTGTGGCAGCAGAGAACGGCGCTACTGCTGGTAAGTTTGATCTTGCAAAACGTGCGAAAGCTGCGAACCTTGACGCAATTCATGATACCGTTCATGAAATGGCAAGGGATGAGGCAAGACACGGCAAAGCGTTTGCAGGGCTGCTTAAGAGGTACTTCGGATAATCAAAAATCCGTAAAATTAGGGCAAAACGGTATTTTAAGGGGATCGGCTCTTTGGGGCTGATCCTCTTTTTGGCTTCAGTAGCAGTAATCCTCCCATTTTCTCCTTTTATCGTATCATCATTTTTTATGGTCTGCGCTGTTTTTCAGACTTTAAACCGTGAAAAGACTTGATAATAATTGAATCTGATATTATAATCATAGATATGAAAATAATATCAAATTAAGGAAAGGACAGGTTATTGTGAAAAAAACAACCACGATTAATATTGAAAAGCCCATCCTGGATTTCCTGGATGCGGAAGCGAGGAGGCTTTCGATTTCCAGAAATGAACTTTTGGAAGCTCATACGATTTTGTACCACGCAAAGTGTGGGATGCCGTCGTCTACTGCGCAAATTCAAGATTTTGTAGACAGTTTTCCGCTGAAAAAACGTGGAAATACTTCGCCGAATTTTCGTAGTACAATCAAAGGACTCACAACAGCGGATTCTTGGACACTCGCGATTTTTTATACTGCCCTGAACCTCATCGAAGGGATGGAGGTTTCCATTTCACGCTTTTCGAACATCTGGAAACATGGAGACACCGTAGCCTATTTTTGTTACGGCGATAAGATCGGACGGATGGATGTTGCTGATCTGCTCGCAAAGCAAGCCGGGAATGTGGATCGGAGTCTGAACCGGTCTGCCGGGGGGCCATTCTATTTTTCCTGTCTCCAGCAGTTGCTGCATATCCAAAGTTACCCAAAGTGGGCGGATTTTCTGCGGATTTTGACGTTGCCCGCAAACACCGCGATTGTTGAAGTCGATGCGAACAATCTCTTGCATACGGTCTTACCGGCGCTGGAAGAACTATAATTACAAAGTCAAGGCCACCGGCTAAGCCGGTGGCCTTGACTGGGGGTGCTGTTAGATACAACTGTCATTGCGGCGATACACAAAGAAAGAGCAAGAGTGCATAAATAGAGGAATTTACGCAATAAAAACTAATAATCACCCAAAACAAAGCAATCCGATAACTTGGAATAAAAAGACTCGGAGTTTATAACTCTATTTGAATAGTTTCGGATTTTTTTCGTTATACTTATAAGCAAGAGGTGTACTCCATGGATTATAAGTATAACGAAAGAATAAGGGAGATCAGAGAGGATCATGCTCTGACTCAGAAGAAGGTAGCCAGCCTGCTGCATGTGGGCCAGAGAACATATTCAGATTATGAGACCGGCAAGACGAGGATTCCAGTGGACAGCCTTTTAATTCTTGCCAGGTTCTACAATGTGTCTATGGATTATATCACAGGGGCGAGCAATATTAAAACAGAGTTTCCGAAGAGGTAAGCGATAACGGTTGTATCAGATCCGGTTGTCGCTTATTTTTTTTGCATATTGTCAGAAATTATCTGCTAATAAATTTTTTGTTTTTTAAGAGAAAGCACCTTAGGGTAGGCATAATGCACAAAATATGGCGCAGGTTTGGTGAATGACGGAGAAGTTATCAAATATTTTCCCCCATAAAACGACAAAGTTATCCACATTTTCGGGGGATTAAAAGGCGGATATAATAGAGTTGTACACAAAGTTATCCACATTATCCACATTTTCGGTGTGAAAAAGAGCAAGTTATACACAGGATAAAATAAACAGATGTTTTGTGAGTAAGTCCCAAAAATAGATTTTTTTTGAAAAACAGGAATATTCTGATGACAGGGTAAAATATCAGAAAATTTAAAAAGATGTCTTTTCATATAGGCAGGAATCATGTACAATAGGGCGTGCGGAGGTAAATGGAAAATGCGTTTAAGGAATATAAAAGGTGCAAGAGAAGTGATTGCCGGGAGTCATTATGTAGTACATGAAGAAGAGAAGCAGGCGGGAAGCTGGCATGAGATTTTCGGGAATGATCACCCGATCCATATAGAGATTGGTATGGGTAAGGGGAAATTTATTATGGCGCTGGCTAAAAGGAACCCTCATATGAATTATGTGGGGATCGAGAAATACTCCAGCGTGTTGATCCGTGCGCTGGATAAGATGGAGCGGGAAGAAAAGCCTCTTAAAAATCTGTATTTTATAAGAATGGATGCAGAAAATATTACAAATGTATTTGCCAAAGACGAGGTGGACAGAATTTATCTGAATTTCTCCGATCCATGGCCTAAGGACCGGCACGCGAAAAGAAGATTGACAAGTAAAGAATTTTTCGACCGCTATAATAAGATTTTATCGCCAAAGGGACGGGTGGAATTTAAGACGGATAACAGGGTTTTATTTGATTTTTCTGTGGAATCCGTAAAGGAAGCAGGCTGGAAACTTAAGGCAGTCACTTATGATCTTCACCATGACGAAACATTGGTGCAGGGAAATATTATGACGGAATATGAGGAACGCTTTTTGGCGCTGGGAAATCCGATTCATAAACTGATCGCCAGCCGGTGACAAAATAATAAAATTTTTTTAAAAAATATGAAAAAAGTACTTGCATTTTCTTAAGGATGTGGGTATAATTAGTTTTGTTCGTTAGAGGATACAAGAAATCGGATATGCGCTTTTAGCTCAGTTGGTAGAGCACCTGACTCTTAATCAGGGTGTCCAGGGTTCGAGCCCCTGATGGCGCATGCAGGAGCACTGTTTTTGGAACTTTGAGTCCGGGGGCGGTGTTCTTTTTTGTGTAAAAAAACAGCGAAATCCCGTAAGTTAAGAAAGGAGTTATGTGGATATATGGGACATTTGACGACCAGAGATGCTTATAAGAATCTGGAAGAACGGATCAATTGGTTTACCCAGGGCGCTCCGCCTTCGGAAGCTTTATACAAGATTTTGCAGGTATTGTATACGGAAAAGGAAGCGAAATGGGTAGCGCTTTTGCCGGTGCGGCCGTTTACGCTTAAACGGGCGGCCAGGATTTGGGGGACTACGGAGGCAAAGGCTGAGAAGCTTTTGGATCGTCTTTGCGAGAAAGCACTTCTGGTGGATTCTGAGTATCATGGGGAGCGGCAGTTTGTCATGCCGCCGCCTATGGCAGGGTTTATCGAGTTTGCCTTGATGCGTACGAGAGGGGATATTGACCAGAAATATTTAAGCGAGCTGTATTATCAGTATATGAATGTGGAAGAAGATTTTGTGAAAGACCTGTTTTTTGCTACTGAGACCCGCCTGGGCAGAGTCTTTGTGCAGGAGCCGGTTCTTACCAATGATAAGACAAACCACATTTTAGACTATGAGCGGGCCACGCACATTGTGGAGGAAGCACAGTATATCGGCCTTGGCACCTGCTACTGCCGGCATAAGATGTATCATGCGGGACATCCCTGTGAGATTGACGCGCCCTGGGACGTATGTCTGACCTTTGATAATGTGGCCCGTTCCTTGGCGGAACATGGACAGTATGCAAGACTTATTTCCAAAGAAGAAGCAAAAGACGTCCTGGCGCTTTCTTATGAGAGCAACCTGGTGCAGATTGGCGAAAATGTGCGCGAACATCCGGCGTTTATCTGCAATTGCTGCGGGTGCTGCTGCGAAGCGCTGCAGGCCGCCAGAAAATTCAGCCCCATGCAGCCGGTGGCGACAACCAACTATATTCCGAAGATTTCTTTAGAAACCTGTATCGGCTGCGGTAAATGTGCAAAGGTCTGCCCGATTCTCGCTATTTCCATGGAGGAAGAAAAGGAAGGCAAAAAGCGGCATGCGGTAGTGGATGAAGAGATCTGTTTAGGCTGCGGCGTCTGTGCCCGTAATTGTAAGGCAGGAGCCATAGAGCTTAAAAAGCGTCCGGTGCAGGTCATTACGCCTGTGAACAGTACTCATCGTTTTGTGCTGCAGGCCATAGAAAAAGGGACGCTGCAGAATCTGGTATTTGACAACCAGGCGTTTGCCAACCACAGAGCGATGGCGGCCGTGTTTGGGACTATATTGAAGCTGCCGCCTCTCAAGCAGGCCCTTGCGAGCAAACAGTTCAAATCCGTATATCTGGACAGGCTTTTGTCCATGCAGAAAAAGAAATCATGATTAATAAGAAAAGACTGCTGCAGTTCTATGTAGAACAATATGAGAAAGAAAGCAGCAAAAAACCGAAAAAACCGCCCAGATATGCAGGGATGGAGAGGAAGGTGGAGGCGCTTCGCAGATCGCTCAAAAATGCCAGGCCTTCCAGGATCAATATACGAAATCTGGAATACCTGCATCAGCAGGTTAAAAAAACTGCCGCCTTTGCTGTGCGCAGGCACCGGGAAGACATTACGGCGCTTGTGAATGAAGAATTGCTTCCTAAATTGATGGCATTGGATCTTGGCACGCTTTTGGAGGAACAAAAAGAAGGAATAAGCGGAGAATTTTTATCTTATCTAAGGCGTACACTTCCGGGGCGTATCTGCCAGGAATCACTGTTTACGTTGTATCCGCAGTTTCGCCAGCATAAGGTGAAAGATAAAATTTTGGAATTGGTTCCCATGCGTCCGGAGATGGAGTTTTCAGAAGTTCGGCAGATGAAGCGGCATTTTATTCTGCATATAGGTCCAACGAACAGCGGCAAGACATTCCGTTCGCTGGAACGGCTAAAACAGGCGTCCTGCGGGGTATATCTGGGACCATTGAGGCTCCTGGCCCTGGAAGTTTATGAGCAGATGCAGCAGTATCAGGTGCCTTGTACCATGCGTACAGGCCAGGAGTGTATCGAAGAAGAGGGCAGCAGGGTTACGGCATCCACGATTGAAATGGCGGATTTTGATGAAAGCTACGATACCGCTGTCATTGATGAAGCGCAGATGGTTGCTGATCCGGACAGAGGGCATTCCTGGACCAAGGCAATACTGGGGCTTAGGGCCGAAGAAATCCATATTTGTATGAGTCCGGCAGCTAAGCAGGCTATCATCCATTTAATTGAGCTGTGCGGGGATACTTACGAAATATGTATGTATGAACGCAAGACGAAGCTGCTCTGTGAAAATAGACCTTTTGTTTTTCCGGATGATGTGAAAAAGGGAGATGCTTTGATCGTATTTTCCAAAAAATCCGTACTGGATGTGGCGGGCAGGCTGGAAGAGAAAAAAGTGGACGCCAGTGTTATATATGGAAGTCTTCCGCCGGAGATCCGCCGCCGTCAGATGCATTTGTTTAATAAAGGCAAGACTAAGGTGGTCGTCGCCACGGACGCTATCGGTATGGGACTGAATCTTCCTGTGCGAAGAATTGTATTTTTGCAGGCGGAAAAATTTGACGGCGTCAGCAGGCGTCCTTTGCATGTGTCGGAGATCAAGCAGATATCCGGCCGCGCGGGACGGTTCGGCATTTATAATTCCGGTTATGTGAATGCCATGGGCGCCAAAGAGCTGGAATATATCAGAGAGCGGTATGAAAAAGAGGAAGAACCGATTGATACAGTAAATTTAGGCTTTCCCCAGGTACTTCTTGACATAGACGCGCCTCTGGATGAGCTGATGAAGATCTGGCATGACGTTATGCCTTTCAAGCCGTTTATAAAGGAAAATATCGACGAAGCTTTGTATCTGTATGAGCAGGCGAAACGCTTCAGGCGGATGATCGACGGGTTCGACAATAAGAGGATGTTGTATAAGATGATTACCTGTCCCATTGACGTCAAAGACAGGGAAGTGGTATCGCTCTGGCTGGAATACTGTAAAACATATACGGCGGATGTGTCGCTTGCGAAGCCTGTGCTTTATAAAGGCAGAGATAAGGGAATCCTGCAGTATGAGACTTATTATAAACAGTTGGATTTGTATTATCAGTTTTCTCACCGGATGCAGAAAATCATTGATGAAGAATGGCTGGATGCGGAACGCTCGAAAACGGAAATGGCTATCATGAGGTATTTGACGAAAGGGAAACATAACTATATCGCCCGATGTCGTTACTGCGGAAAGCTGCTTCCTTTGGCTTCACCGTTCCAAGTGTGCGACTTGTGTTACTGCAGAAAATAAAAACAGGGGGCTGTCATGGCAATAAAAGAGAGTATCAAGGAACAGACAGGAAGTAAGATTAAGACGCCTAAAAGGTATCAGGTTTTACTCTACAATGATGATTTTACGCCTATGGATTTTGTGGTGGAAGTGTTAATGAAGATTTTTGACAAAGATGAAAAAACGGCGGTGACCCTGATGCTGGGGATCCACGAAGGAAGTTATGCGGTGGCAGGGGTTTATCCAAAAGACATTGCCCGGACGAAAGCTGTGCAGACGGTACAGTGGGCCAGAGAGGAAGGCTATCCTCTGAAAGCGGAGGCAGTATGCGAGCCATAGTATTGATTGACAATCTGACAAAGGGAACACTTGCGGCGGAATGGGGACTGTCTATTTATATAGAATATGAGGGACATAAGCTCCTTCTGGATACCGGCGCGTCGGACCGGTTCGCGAAAAACGCCGAAAAGCTGGGAATTGACTTGGGCGCCGTGGAATTGGGAGTCTTGTCCCACGCTCACTATGACCATGCGAACGGTATGGGTGCATTTTTTGAAAGAAACCAGAAAGCCTGCTTTTATCTTCAAGAAGGGTCGAAAGAAAACTGTTATGGAAAACGGTGGATTTTCCATAAATATATTGGTATTCATAGAGGGTTTTTGAAAAAGTATTGTGACAGGATTGTCTATACAAAGGAAAATTCCACGCTTCTTCCAGGCGTAAGCGTTCTGGCCCACAGGACAAAAGGGCTGGAGGCATTTGGAGAGAAAAATCATCTGTATATCCGTCAGGGGATGACGTACAGACCGGATGCTTTTGCCCATGAGCAAAGCCTGATTTTCGATACAAAGGACGGGCTGGTTATCTTCAACAGCTGCTCCCACGGCGGGGCCGACAATATTATTAAGGAAGTATCAGAGGCATATCCGGATCGGGCCCTCTATGCGCTGATCGGCGGATTTCATCTCTACCATACATCAAAGGAGGATATCCGCGCTCTGGCAGGCAGAATCAAAGATACAGGAATCCGGAAAGTCTATACCGGGCACTGCACCAAAGCCGAAGGATTTGAGGCGCTTAAGGAGGAGCTGGGGGAAAAGGTGAGCCAACTGTATACGGGGATGGAGATCCTTCTGTGAATCCGAGCACAATTCGGGTGATATTCGGGTATATCCGGGCGAATTGCTAAGATAGTGTAAAATTTTCTTCGGGTGAAAAATAGATATAGAAAGGGAGCTCCTT
>CAJUMT010000008.1 GCA_910587495.1 uncultured Lachnospiraceae bacterium
TTCTCTTTTCCCAAGGCCATGGCCGCCTTAATCGGATCCATACCCATGAAAAACAGATGGCTGGGGTCTAAGTTTGCCCCGATCATGGGACCAACCGCATGGCGCAGTTTTAATAACGTGGGAACATTGTACACGATTCCCGTCGGATGAATCTCCAGCGCGATTTTCTCAATGCCGTAATGTTCCGCCAGTTCCACGGTCTTTTCCCAATAGGGAATCCCGACTTCCTCCCACTGGTATTTCAGCATTTCCAGCATCACCGGCGGCCAGCAGCAAGTCACCCAGTTGGGATACTTCGCACCCGGCCCTCCGCCCGGAAGGCCGGACATCATGGCAATGGTTTTGACGCCAAATTCAGAAGCCAGCTGAAAGGTCTTCTCGACCGTCTTCGCATCCCGTGCGCCGACGGCATCCGGAGAGAGCTGATTGCCGTTGCAATTCAAAACCTCAAGTTTCAGTCCCCTGCTTTCGATCGCTGCCAGATAATTTTTACGTTCTTCTGCGCTGGACAACAGTTTATCAATGTCCATATGCGGAGCGGAAGAATATCCGCCGGTCGGAATTTCCAAAGTCTCAATCTGCAGCATAGCCGCAGTATCAAGCATTTCTTCAAAGGGCAGCTGTCCAAGACTGTCCGTCATCAATGTCAAATGCATAATCTGTACTCCCTGCCTTTCTGTATCTGATTATTGAAGATACTCGTCAACATTCTCGCTTGTAACAAGCGTAAACGGAATCATGGTGACTTTTTCCGGCACTGCGCCGCTTTGGAGCTCATGGAAAACGTCAATAAATGCGTTAGACTGTCCAAGCGCGTCCTGCATACCGGTACACAGCATTTCCCCTGCCTTCACCGCCTCAAGCCCGGCGTTGGTTCCGTCAACTCCCGTCACGATTACGTCATCCAGTTTATTCGCCACCTTAAGCGCCTCGATTGTGCCAAGCGCCATGGCGTCATTCTGACATACGATCGCATCCACATCCGAATATGCGGACAGCCAGTCCTCGGTCAAAGTCATCGCTTCCTCCGCTACCCAGTTGCCGGTCTGCTCTGCAAGAATCTGAATGTCTCCTCTGTCGTATTTCTTGATCGCGTCGTCACGCGCCTGCTGGCGCTCCGTCACGTCCGAAAATCCAAGCGCCCCCTGCATATAGCAGATCTTTGCATTTTCCGGCAGAACCTCGCAGAGATATTCAAAGGTAACATATCCGCCCTCATAGGTTTCGGAACTGATATGATAATACTCTCCGCCATTGACCGAAGCGCCGATGACAAAGCAGGGAATCCCGGCGTTGTTGCAGGCCTCCACCGCAGGAACCGCACCGTCCTGATCCACTGCCGTGATCACGACCGCGTCGCATCCCTGGTTAATGAAGTTGTCCACCTGGTCAATCTGCTTCTGCTGGTCATTATCCGCGTTTGTTACGTTAACTGTCATGCTGCCGGTCGCTTCACACGTTTCTTTAAAGACATCTGCCCGGTAGCCGGTATACTCATCCGCCGTATCAAATACGGTATAGCCAATCTTATATACCATATCCCCGGCCTCTGTTCCGGAAGTCTCTCCGGATGTTTCCTCTGCCGGTTCTCCGGACGCCCCGGGTGCAGCCGTCTGCGAAGAACCGCATGCGGTAACCATACCCATTGTAACTACCAATATCATACTTAAAAGCTTCTTTTTCATTTTGTCTCCTTTCAAACACTTGGTTTTCTTTTTTCTTTTATATTAAACGCCGCATCAACCTTTCTTTGCCGCGCTGCGTTTTGATAATACATCTACAATGACCGCGAACAGGATGACAATTCCTTTCACGACCTGCTGCCAATAGGAATTCACGTTCATAAGATTCTGAATATTATTGATGATGCCGACGATGACAGATCCGATGATCGCGCCGACAATCGTACCTGTACCGCCTGCCAGGCTCGCCCCGCCGACCACGCAGGCGGTAATTGCGTCAAATTCATAGCCAACGCCGGATGCGGGCGGACCTGAATTCATACGGCTCATAAATATGAACGAACCAATGCCGACCATAACACCCTCAATCATATAGGCGCTGATAATGATGCGGTCCGGATTGATGCCTGACGCGCGTGCCGCGGCCGCGTTCCCGCCCACCGCAAAGACATAGCGTCCGATCACGCTCTTATGAAGCACCAGATACGCAACCACCACCAGCACGATAAGCAACAGGCCGGACACCGGAATCACGCCGAATACATACCCCTGTCCTACATAGCTGAAATTATCACTTAGTCCTTTGATTGTTTTACCTTTGCTGAGCAAAAGCGCCCCGCCCCGGGCAATCTCCGTCATGGCAAGCGTCATAATAAATGCCGGAACTTCAAACTTACTGATAATAAATCCATTCAGACATCCGATCGCCGCTCCAAATAAAACCGCAAAAAGAATCGTGACCACGATATTTCCCGTCGCAATATTTACAAGACAGGTCGCACATCCGATCAGCGCAAGCTGCGATCCCTGGGAACAGTCAATCATGCCGAGGATAATAACGAAAATCATACCCAGCGCCAGGATTGAGACAACCGTAATCTGCCTTAAAATATTTGACAGGTTATTTGCAGTCAAAAAATCCCTGGACAACACGGAAGCAATCACGAAAATTGCCACCAGCAGGAGAAATATCCCGTATTTTCCATATAATTCCCCGAAATTATATTTTTTTCTAGTTTTTGTCTCCATATCTACCTTCCTTTCAGTTCAAAGCCAGAGCCATAATCTTTTCCTGGTCAATTTCATTTCCTTCAACCGTGCCGGATACATGCCCCTCGCTCATTACGACAATACGGTCGCTCATGCCCATCACCTCCGGCATCTCAGAAGAAATCATGATAATCGCCATCCCCTGCTTTGCAAACTCTCTCATCAGCGCATAAATCTCATATTTCGCCCCCACATCAATTCCTCTGGTAGGCTCGTCAAAAATAAGTACCTTCACATTGCCGGATAACCATTTTGCTATTACTACCTTCTGCTGGTTCCCCCCGGAAAGAGTACCGGCCTTTACATTCAGGTTCGCAATCTTAATATGAAGCTTCTTTACATACTCGTCTGCTTCCTTTATGATTTCCTTATCGCTGATCAACAAATGTTTCGCATATTTTTTCAAATTTACCAGAGAAATGTTTTCATGAATATCACGGATCAGTACAAGGCCATATTCCTTTCTATCCTCCGAGATCATCGCAATTCCTTTTTTCACCGCGTCTGTCGTATTGCGGATATGCAGTTTCTCTCCGTTCAGCCAGACCTCTCCGGAGCTTACAGGATCCAGGCCGAAGACCGCACGCATAACCTCGCTTCTGCCCGCGCCCATCAGGCCTGCAAATCCTAAGATCTCTCCCTCGTGGACCTGGAAATTAATATCCCTGAAACGGCCTCCGTCCTCCTTTTCCTGGGTAAGCCCCTTAGCTTCCAGCACGACTTTCCCCGTTACGGTTCCCTCCAGTTTAGGAGGATAAATGTTGGTCAGTTCGCGTCCGACCATCCGGGTAATGATCTTATCCATATCGTAGTCCGAAACCGGCCCGCTCTCGACAAACTTTCCGTCCCTAATAATGGTAATGTCATCCGCCAGCTGGAAGATCTCTTCCATACGGTGTGTGATATAAATAATTCCGACGCCCTGCTCGCGCAGTTCTTTCACTCTCTCAAACAGGTTCTGGACTTCCGTGTTTGTCAAAGAAGAGGTCGGCTCATCCATAATCAGGACTTCGCAGTTCATGGACATCGCTTTCGCAATCTCAATTTCCTGATGCCCTGCTAAGGAGATCGTCTTCATCTTCTGTTCCGGACGATACGGCATCCGCATCTTTTCCATCAGCTCCGCCGTGTTTTTATGAAGTGTTTTGAAATCTACCAGCGGCCCGTTTCTGGGTTCTCTGCCCAAAAAGATGTTTTCAGCCACAGTCATCTCAAGGATCGGATTCAATTCCTGATAAATCATGGAAATTCCCATGTGAATAGAATCCCGAACCGTATAATCCGATATTTGCTTTCCTTTAAAATAGATCTCTCCACTGTCCGGTTTGTGCGTGCCGTTGATGGTTTTCATCATGACTGATTTGCCTGCGCCGTTCTCACCGCAGATGACGTGAACCGTTCCTTTCCGAACTTTCAGGTTCATGCCGTCGAGCGCCCGGACACCGGGGAATGTTTTCACTATATTCCGTAATTCCAGTATATATTTTTCTTCCACTGTCTCTTTCCTCTCTATCCCCGTTTTCATCTATGAAAATCTTATAAAGCTACAATTTCATGCTTTTTCATGGATTCCGCCGCGGCAAATCCGATCCGCATCGTCTCCAGCCCGTCTCTGCCGGTGGTTGCCGTCGGAGTATTGTTGCGGATAGATTCAAAAAACGTATTCAAAATAACCGGAAATGACGCTTTGAAGCGCTCAAAAAAGTCTGACGCCAGCGCATCCTGTTTAAGTTCCCCGTCTCTGCAGATAGTGACGGTATTGTTTACCTCATTTGCCGTCACAAGATTTCCTTTTGTCCCCATAATCTCCACGCGGCATTCCATCCCATAACCTGTTTGCCGACAGTTATCCACAATCGCCGTGCATCCGTTCTCAAAATTGATCACGGTTACCGCAGTATCAATATCGCCGTTTTCTCCGATATATGGAACCAGGTTGCATGCCCCCGTGCAGTAGACAGACTTCGCCTCGCTTCCGGCAAAATACCGGCAAAGGTCAAAATCATGGATCGACATGTCAACCAGCATGCCTCCGGACACCTTAATATAAGCCTCCGCAGGCGGAAGGGCGTCGCGATTGGAAATCTTAATAATCAGCGGATCTCCGATCTCTCCGTTTTGAATCGCTTCATATGCGCGCCTGAAGTTGCGGTCATAACGGCGGTTAAACCCGATCTGCAGCCGGACGCCTGCTTTCTCCACGGCAGCGAGTGCCCGCTCAATCTTTTCAATCGACAGGTCAATTGGCTTCTCACAGTAGATGTCTTTCCCGCACTGGGCCGCTCTGATAATGTAATCCGCATGTGTATCCGTAGACGTGCAGATCAGCACTGCCTGCACCTCCGGATCACTAAACACCGTCTCCGCGTCTGTAACAACCTGTTCTACACCGTACTGAGGTCCCCACTGCTGCGCCGCCTGGGGATAAATATCCGATACATATTTGATCCTTACATCTGGCATTCCGGTATAAATCGTCCCAGCATGCATCCGGCCAATCCGGCCTCCGCCAATAATCCCGATCGTAATTTTGCTCATGTTGCACTTCCTTTCTCTTTATATATTTAAAAATGTGTACCTGTTGATTAACCACACACTTTTTTCAGTATTTCAAGATCTTTTTTCGCCACGTCGATATAAGATTCCATCGTGCTGCAAAGAGGCTCCCGGTCATAGAAATTTTCAAGATGGAGCCATCCGCTGTAATTGGCTTTCTTCAATACTTCCATGGTTCCCGCGAAATCCGCCTCCCCCTCTCCTAAGTAGGAACAGCTGTCTTTCTTATTGATCCCGTCTTTCACATGGATTTCCGGATAAAGAATCTTGTGGTCAATCAACTGCTTAAGCATCGTCGGCTGATGCCAGCCTTTCCAGTTCCAATAATTTTGGGAGTCATACAGGCAGGCGAAATTCTTCTCATCGACCAGGCCAAAAAGCCGCAGGTTATCTTCGGTCGTCAGAAGATTTTCTGTTGTAATCGTAATCTGATGTTTCGCCGCTTCCCGGCATGCATACTTAAGCGCTTCCGCCGTAATCGCCATGTCCTCGTCATTCTCGATGTAACCATCGTTAAAACTTGGCATCATAATCATCTGCATCTTCATATACGCGCCGGTATCGACAGCCAGGTCGATAATCTCTCTTACGCGTTTACCCTTCTCGGTAGTCAACGGATTTTTCAGGCCGCAGTAATCAAATTCACATACTGCCATGGACGGGAAACTGATATTATATTTATCGGCTTCCTCCATATAATAGTCTCTGAACCACTGCTGTCCCAGCATGAACCCTCGTTCCTGGTAGCGCACAAATCCTAGCTCCAGCCCCTCAAGGCCAATATCATGGGCGATCTTGATATTTCCCACAAGGTGGCCGGGCAAGGCAAAATCCAACGCCCCGAATTTTACATCCATCTTACTTCCTCCTGACCTTCATTCTCAAACAGGGCAACTTTTTCCATTTTATAACAAAAATGCCAAAATATATAACAATATCCTTATTCTACTGCGCCCTATTTTCATTTTATATAACAATAATAATCATTTCCTTGCCCACTTTCAATAAATATATTCTGCATTTATATAACAATTTTGTGCATTCTGTAACCACACAGAAAAAATAGGCTTGCAAACCATACGCCGCTGCTATATGATAAAAAAAATACCTATTATACAAAAGAGGCGCCTTATGAACCGAGAGATCATTTTAGGAAAAAACTTGCAGGAGCTTACGCCCCAGGGAGATATAGAGTTCCCTTTCAACCTGATGCATATCACGCTTTCCCATTACCCCTTTTATAATTTTCCATGCCACTGGCATCCGGAGCTGGAGATGACCTATGTCCTGGAAGGAGAGATGACCTATATGGTCAACCAGGCCTCTTTGCATCTGAAGGAAAAGGACTGCATCCTTGTCAACACCAACGCCATGCATGCAGGAGAACAGTACCAGGACAGCGACTGTAAGTATATTTGTTTCGTATTCGACCCGATCCTGATCTATGGCTTTGACCATAGTCTTTTAAAAACGGATTTTATCTCCCCCATCCTTGATAACATCAATTTTGATTATATCCTGATCGACGACCGTGATCCAGAGCATCAGGCCTGCTGCGATCTGATCAGCCGCCTGGACAGCCTAGACGTAGAACAAAAAGACGGCTATCCACTCCTTATTGGCAGCGCTCTTAGCGCCCTGTGGTATCTGGTCTACCAGGTTTACAACCGAAAGCTTATACTCTATCCTGATATCATCATGACGCCTGCCCAAGAAAGGCAAATCCAACGGCTCAAAGACGCCCTTGCCTTCATATATGGCAACTATTCCTCTAACATCACGCTCAGTGAGATCGCTAATTCCTGCCATACCAGCAAAAGTGAATTTTGCCGCCTGTTCAAACAGGCGCTGCACCAGTCTCCTTTTGATTTTCTTCTGCGCTACCGCATTGAGCAGAGCCTTACTCTTTTGCAGGACGACGAATTTTCCATTACGGAAATCGCAACCCGGGTCGGTTTCTCCGGCCCCAGTTATTACGCGGAGGTTTTCAAGCGCTATATGCTTTGTTCCCCGACCGCTTACCGCAAAAAGCATCTATGATTTTGTACGATCTTAGGGGAATACCAAAAAGCAACGGCCACAAAACGATTTCCTTAAAATACCACTTGCGGGCAAAAAAAATCCCTCCGAACTTCAAAAAGCGAAGTCGGAGGGTGATGAAAGCATGAATATAAATGGAGTCCACCACCCACCGTGATGAACCCCATCAAATCTCAAAATCCCTAAATTTTAAGCCATTCTTCAATACTTTCGCCTGCGAGTACCCAAATTCCTATGGCATCAATTTCCGATTGCCGCCTACACCGCTGACTTATCTTTTGCAAAAAAGTCGTCCACTCTCTTCTTGATATCCATGGATTTCATACTTTTTAGCAAATATCCGGACGGCCCTAACGACAATACGCCTTTTACAGTTTCCGCATCGTTTCTTGACGTGAGGAAGATGACCGGAATATCCGCAGATACTTTGTCCGAGCGGATCAGCTCCAATGTCTGCTTTCCATTACAGACCGGCATATCATAGTCTAGAAGGATAAGATCCGGCTTGTTAAGAGCGATAGTCCTGATCGCCGCCACACCGGAATCTACCGCAGAAACTTCATAGCTCTTGCCCAACAGGCTTTCAAGCCCCTGCCGCACCGTTGAAGAATCGTCCACTACCAGTATCTTCTTCTGGGGAGCCTGCTTTTTTTGGTCTTCCCGGACTTTAATATATTGGGCCACCTCATCCATGGCATTGTCCTTATTGATCGGCATTCCCGGTGATTCCTGAACCTGGCCGGGCGTTAAAATACAGAAGGCAAAATATCCCTCCCCTGTGTCAAACAACATACTGGCCACTCGTTTTTCTTCATAAAACACTTTTTGGAACTGGTCATAAGAAAGAAGATTCTCCTCTGCCAGGGCGCATGGCTCGCCTTTCATATGGAAATCCATAATCCGCCCCGCAAACCGCTGCATCGCATATCTGGCAGAATGAAGCAACGCAGTGGTTATCCTGCCGGAACGGATTCCCATAACCTCGCCGACCGTACTGAACAAAAGCCGCTCTTCAAAAGCCAGCAGGATTTCCTGCCTTTTTTTCTCCTTCTTTGTCTCATAGACCAAACGGTAATAGATCCCTTTTCCGAATTTTTCCCCATTATATGTGTCGCTGATCATCTCTGACTGTATGCAGAATATATTATGCGACAATTGGATAACCGCCCTTTTTGTGGCGGAAAGTTCTCCTCCCTCCAAAAGCTCTTCCCATAAGCTCTCCTGATTTCCGGTAATGGCCTGGTCTTCCGTCATGGTGTGCCCGATCAGCCATCCGGCGCAGACTCCTACAAAGTGGTCAATGGCTTCCGGCGAATAACTTGTCTTTTCCAATTCCCGTTCCAATGCCGGAAGCGTCTTCTCCCGGAATCCTTTATGTATGCTTTTATGCCGCTCCAGGCCTTTGTAATCAATCTTGGCCATGTATTCTTCTTCATCTGCAAAATGCTGCAACGCGTGGTCTTTGAAATATTCAATTCCCTTCTTGCATGCGCGGCGACCGCTGCTTCCCGCTATCCATCCGCCTTTTTTTTGTGTCATAAGAGAAAGATTATTGATCGTCTCGAAAAGCCGCCGGTGTTCCTCGTCAATAATCTCCACTCCCAGATTAAACTCTTCTTTCCATAAAAACTGATCGCCCATACGACAATTTGCTGCCTGGAATATAAGCAATGACACACATACTTCTTCTCAAATACTATATCCGGCAGCCTCTCCTTTCCACAATTAGTTTTTAACCCGCACCTGCCTAGCGCTCATCAAATTTCCCGCGCCCGGAACCTTTAAATATCGCCCCCATTATATTACAATTGTTCAGCATATGCAAGCGCATGGTTTTCGGAAAATACCCGTACAAAAAGGCTGCGGAAAAACAGGCATGCCGGATAATTACCCGACTGGTCCTGGTTTTTCGCAGCCATATGAAACAATATGCAGTTATAAAGTCTTACTTCCCGCTCTTGCGGTTGGATACTACATCAAAAATAACTGCCACCAGCAGCACGCCGCCTTTCACTACATACTGCCAGGAATCCCCGATACCCATAATGGACATGCCCATGTTGATGACGCCTAAAAGAAGCGCGCCGATGATCACGCCCGTTATCTTCTTTTTTCTCATATCATGTCCTCATACTTTCCCTGTATTCCGTAGGCGTCACTCCTGTATTCTTTTTGAATATGCGGCTGAAATAATTAGGGTCGCCGTAGCCCACAGATATGCAGATTTCTTTCATGCTTTTGCCATCCTCTGCCAGCAGTTCCTTTGCTTTTTGCATCCGCAGGTCTGTGACGTACTCCACAAAATTATTCCCGGTTTCTTCTTTAAAAAGTTTACTGAAATAATAGGGGCTTAAATCCATCCGGCGTGACACCTCATCCAGCGACAAATCCTTCTGATAATTTTCCTGAATATAAACCTGTGCCTGTGCCACAAGCCTGTTCTTGTGTTCGCCTTTTTTGGTCGCTATATTCCGGCAGCTTTCTTTAAACTTCTCTACAAACCATGACTTTAAATCACTATTACGCTCTGCCTTCATCACAAACGGCAGGTAATCTTCCCTCTCGGTAAAACGGTATGTCATACCGCCGCTTAAATATGCCTCATGCTCCGCAAAGAGAATAAACTCCAGCGTCTTTAAACGCACGCTTAAATTTTCCTCGCCGTATTCACCCAGCATCCATTCAAAATATCTTGCTGCCGCCCGTTCGCAGCTTTCACTTCTTCCGCTTTTTAAAGCGTCAAACAACTCTTTCTCCAGGCCGATCGGATATTCTTCTTCATACCGGCACTGAATCGGCAGGTCGTCTACATGCGCCACGCTTCCGGTGGAACTGACCAGCGCCTTCAAAGCTTCTTCATAAGATTCCATGCTTTCATGAAGTTTCCGCACGGAACCAATGCCAATCCGAAAGCTGATATCTGTCATCCTTCTAAGCTTCCTGGTCAGTTCACGGCAGATATCTATCATATCGATTCGTTCTTCATATTCCATCCTTAAACTGTCCATTGGCAAAAACACTGGTATTTTATTGGATATGACCGCCCCCACCACGCAGTCCCAGGTCCCTTTCACCAACTCCCGCACTCTAAAATAGTTCATTTGTGTACGCACTCCGGCACCCACAGCGTTGGTCATGCGGTTTCCCTGCTGGTCGTCTCCTACCACTAACGCAAGCATACACCCGCAATCAGCGTTCATTCCAAGAAGCTGCCTGTAATTTTCCACTTCTTCCATAAAATGATCCTGGAACATAATTGCATAAATAAAACCGTTTTCAATTATCGGCGTGACAGTCTCCATCTTCTCTTTAATCTTTAAATCATCGCTTCTTTTCTTCCGTTTTCTGTCAATAATTTTGAACGCCCGTTTAAGAACCATGGTGATACCCTGTTCGTTAAAAGGTTTGTTTATATAATCCAGTACGCCCAGGTTAATCGCCTCTTTGGCATAGTCGAATTTATCATAGGCAGACAGTATGATAAATTCCGCGGATGGATTGCTCTTTTTAATCTCGCGAATCGCCTCGATTCCATTAATGCCCGGCATCTGGATATCCATAAGCGCAATATCCGGTCGGAAATTTTCCGCCAGTTCGATCACATCCCGCCCGGTTTTTGCCGTCTCTATCTGACACTGCCCTGAAAAATTCCTGTTTATAATCATCGTCAGGGATTCCCGCACAATCCCTTCATCATCCGCCACCATAATCCGATACATATTTTCCCCCGCTTTGTATTTCATCTGCTTTCCATCTACTCTTTCAAAATTGTGATCAGCACTTCTGTTCCCGCGTTTTTTCCCTCACTGAATATTTCCAGTCTGGCTTTTTCACGAAAATATAATTTTAACCGCTCCATCACATTACGCATACCAACGCCGTTAGACGCCTCCCTTTTCGTATCTTTCTGTATGCATCCTGACAAAACCTGCTCGATCCTGTCCGCTTCCATGCCATTCCCGTTATCCCATATGCTGATACAGATACACTTTTCCTTTTGATAGACAGACAGCTCGATCCTTCCCTCTCTGTCAATGCCGCGGATTCCGTAATTAAATGCGTTTTCTACCAACGGCTGCAGGATCATGCTGGGTACGCGTGTATCCAGCACAGAATTATCGATGTCTTTAGCATACAGAATCTCGCCGGAGAACCGTACATTCAAAATATATACATAATTATCCACCAGCCGGATTTCTTCTCCAAGCGTGGCGTCTTCATCATTTTTTCTCACATTATACCTGAAAAATTCCGCCACATTTTCTAAAAACCGCTCTGTATGGTCTGCTTTTTCCATCATGGCAAGCTGCGCGCCCGCATTCAGCGTATTGAATAGAAAATGTGGGTTGATCTGCGCCTGCAGATACTTTAGTTGTGCATCTTTTAGATGATTCTGCATCATCAGGTCACGTTCCAGCGTCAGCCGGAGCTGTTCGATATAATTTCGTATATTCCCGACCATCTGATTGAATGTACTGGTCACAATCCCTACCTCGTCCATGCTCCCAACCGGGATATCTTCAATATCAAAATTGCCCCCCGCCACCTCGTCTGCGGCCTTGGCCAGTTTGTGAAGCGGTCTGGTAACACTTTTTATATACACTATGATCAGGCTTATATTGCCTAGCAAAACCAAAATCAAAACACC
Organism: uncultured Lachnospiraceae bacterium; assembly: GCA_910587495.1. Taxonomy (GTDB): domain Bacteria; phylum Bacillota; class Clostridia; order Lachnospirales; family Lachnospiraceae; genus Hominiventricola. Next base: position 11,977 of record CAJUMT010000008.1, read on the forward strand.
CATGCTGATCAGTTCCATATAGTGAAGGGAATCCATAAGCACCTGGTAATTCCGGGAGTTATTCTTAAACTGCTCATTATTCAGACTATAAATGAAAGCATGTATCCCCTTGTATAATTTACTTGTCTCTTCATACAGTGTTCCATATTTTTCCACATTCCTTCCCCTTTTAGCCTGGATTGCTTCTGTCGTCAGAACAAGATAGCTGTCAGACAAACTGCAGATGTTCTTTTCTGTCAATAAAAGATCGTTATCCGTAGGCTTTGTATGCAGCTGTCCCATAAGTTTTTGGTAAGCCTGTTCGCTTCGGTAATACTCCTTCATCGCATCTGAACTTCTCGTGTTTAAATAGTCTTCCATGCTCTTTTGTACCAGATCCAAACCGGTTGAAAGTTCATTTAAGTTTACATTGCTGATGTATACGCCTTCTACTTTTCCTGCCATTTCATTCATAACAGAAAATAGATACAGATTGACCGTCAGTATAATGACCGCGGTCGCCGCAAACAAAACTATAAGTTTCTGCTGAAGGGTCAGGTATTTGACAGAGCTCATAATATCCTCCGGTTTATTCTTCCTGCGCCAAAAGGGCTTCTGCTTCTTTAGAAGTAATCAGCCGCGTGTCTACAGCCCTGTAATTGTTTGTATAGCCGGTCTTTATGTATTCTTCAAGCGCATCAATGCATTGTTTTCCCATCTGGGTAGTATCTATCGTAATGGTCGAACAGACAATGCCTTTAGCTACCGCGTCCAGGACAGCGTCAGAATCATAATATCCCAGTATCTGCATGCTTCCCACTTTATTATAATCCACTGCCGCCTGATATGCGCATCGGGTATGGACCGCGCTTAGGCAGATCAGAATATCCGGCAGCTCTTCCCGGCTTAGAAAAATATCCCTGATGTATTCTTCTGAGCTAAAGCTTCTGCTGTTGTCAACTTTCCTGGTTTCTACCGACACCGGAATCCTGCCTTCCAGTTTTCGTTCCAGTGTTTCTCGTATGCCAAGTGTTGTAAGCATCTGGCTGCTGTCCTGCCTGTCCGCGTCCATCAGCACCAGCGTTTTAACCGGATGTCCTGCATCCCGGTCCGCAGCCAGGTTATCTTTATTTTCATCCAGCAGCGCCATAATCTGTCCGGCATACTCCTGACCCAGATGATAGCTGTTATTTCCCACAAAACACTGCCTGAGACTTCCCGGGCTGTCCTGAAGCACCGTCACTACCGGGATACCCTTTCCTGCCGCTTCATTCAGCAGAGCAACTGTCCGCTCATCTTCATCCCCGGAAACAATAATGCCGTCCACAGAAGCCTGTATGGCAAACTTCAAAAGTTCATTGCGCCCATACTCCACCGAAAGGTTTTTTCCGAACCGTTCCACATAAACTCCCTGCGCCTTTCCTTCCTCCAGCGCGCTTTCATACACCTGGTCCCAAAAATCACTGTCTCCATCTTCTGTAATCATCACATAATGCCTGTCATAGGCCGCAAAATTTTCCTCTTCGTTCCGGCTCAGTTCATGGAATCTCTGCCAGAATACTGCCAGGCATACTGCCACGCTTATAAACAGCGCCAGAAGAAGTAACAATTGTCTTCGTCTCATATCGTCTCGTGGCCGTCCTTCCATACAGAAAAGTGGCTGCGCAGGATACAACAGCCACTTTTCATATTTTTTCTATTATGCAAACGGATTTTCCGTCGGATAACGCACACCCGCGGGCTGATTGTACCCGATCTCTTTTACATCTACTCCGATGTATTTAAAGACTTCATACAAAGCCTTTCCGTGATGTCCGAATGCAACCGCGCCGTGATGCGGATAATTTCCCTCGATCAGCACATGGCGGTAAAATCTTTTCATCTCCGGAATCGCAAAAATACCAATGCTGCCGAAGGAACGGGTTGCCACCGGAAGTACTTCGCCATTAGCTACATAGGCGCGCAGTTTACAGTCCGCCGTACTCTGCAGACGGAAGAAAGTGATATCGCCGGGCGCAATGTCTCCTTCAAGGGTTCCCTGGGTAACTTCCTCGGGAAGGCTCCTGGCCATGATCAATTGATATTTCATCTGGCAGAAAGACAGCTTCTTTGTATTGGTATTCCCGCAGTGGAATCCCATGAATACATCATTGCTGGTATAATCATATTTATCTTTAATGTCTTCATTATAAAGATCGTAGGGTACCGTATTGTTAATATCAAGTAATGTTACCGCGTCCTTGCTGACGCAGGTTCCGATAAACTCGCTTAAGCACCCATAGATATCTACTTCGCAGGATACCGGAATACCGCGGCCTGTCAGACGGCTGTTGACATAACATGGAACAAAGCCAAACTGCGTCTGGAACGCGGGCCAGCATTTACCCGCGATTGCCACATATTTTCTGTAACCTTTATGTGCTTCAATCCAGTCTAAAAGCGTCAGCTCATACTGCGCCAGTTTCGGAAGGATTTCCGGCTTTTTGTTGCCTTCTCCCAGTTCCGCCTCCATATCAGCCACAACTTGGGAAATACGGGGGTCGCCTGCATGTTTGTTGAAAGCCTCAAACAAATCCAGTTCTGAATTTTCTTCAATCTCTACACCCAGATTATAAAGCTGCTTGATTGGCGCGTTACATGCCAGGAAATTTAATGGACGCGGTCCAAAGCTTATAATTTTCAGATCAGAAAGACCCACAACGGCTCTTGCAATGGGAAGAAATTCGTGGATCATATCCGCGCACTCTTCCGCAGTCCCTACAGGATATTCCGGGATATATGCTTTGATATTGCGAAGGGCCAGGTTGTAGCTTGCGTTCAGCATACCGCAGTACGCGTCGCCGCGGCCCTGTACCAGGTTATCGCCGGATTCTTCCGCCGCCGCCACAAACATCTTTGGCCCCTCAAAATGTTTTGCAAGCAGCGTTTCGGAAATTTCAGGGCCGAAATTGCCAAGATATACCACCAGCGCATTACAACCCGCCGCTTTGACATCTTCCAATGCCTGCACCATATGGATTTCGCTCTCCACAATACACACCGGACATTCATAGATGTCCTTTGCATCATATTTTGCCTGGTATGCCTCTACCAGCGCCTTTCTTCTGTTTACGGATAAAGATTCCGGGAAACAGTCGCGGCTCACTGCCACGATACCAATCTTTACTTCTGGAATGTTTTTCATTGCTTACCTCCTATTTAAGTTCCGCAACTCCACTCACAATGCCCCTTCACTGAGAGGATTTCCGGTCGCAAAAAGACGCACCCGTAAATCCTCTCGGGCATTGTCCGTTCCGTTGCTGTTTTAATTTATTATTACTTCAGGTCAGCTGCGGCAGTCTATATTTTCCCCGATCAGTCCTATATGAGAACCTTCGGGCAGTCCGCCCTCAGCATGGCCGATTAACCATTTATTTTTTGCTGCGATCAGCTTATCTTCCCATCCGCCGTGCGGCTCTTCGAGAGGAAGATTCGTGCCTTTTGGCAGCACAATCGCCACCTGAAAGCCGCCTTCCTGCGCGCTGCAGGGTGCATAGTGAAGCGTAGTGGCATACAATTCCACTGCTGTTCCCTCAGGAAGGAAGAAAGCCTCCACAAGAGAAGTGTCATAAGTAAATTCCGGCGTGATATCCTGCTGGTATCCTACCAGAAGAATCGCGTCTGTTCCCGCCACATTGATCTCTGACGAGCGATGATATTCCAGTGCATTCAAAAGATAATTCTTTCCGTTGCAATATCCAATCTGAATAGGCATTTCACCATAGGTCTTTGTTTGCAACTTGGCAAAGACCGGAAGTTTTTCCAGTTCTGCCACAGAAGGTTCATACACCACCGTATCTGGAAGAGGTGTCTTTGTATGCAATGCTTCTACTAGTTCGGAAAAATCAATGTCTGATACCACTTTTCCGTATTTACGAAACGCGGCGTCTGTTACTTTTTTAATCTCCATAAAAATCTCCTATTTATAGTTCCGCAACTCCACTCACAATGCCCCTGCACTGAGAGGATTTCCGGTCACAAAAAGACGCACCCGTAAATCCTCTCGGGCATTATCCGTTCCGTTGCTGTTTTTTATAGTTCCGCTCCGACCCTTCCAGTACCTGGGTCTTCGCTGTTATTGCATCATCTCAAATAATGGCTTACATGCCGGATAGATCTTTTTAAACTGTTGGTAGCGCTCTTCATATCTGGCAGCCAGATCAGGGTCAGGGTCTATCGTGTCTACTATTTTTACCAGCCTGGAAGCTGCCGCTTCCACGCTCTCATACTCTCCGCAGGCCACAGCCGCCAGCATGGCGCCGCCAAGCGCCGGGCCTTCTTCGCTCTCTAGTACATCCACTTTAATGTTCATGACGTTGGCGATAATTTTCTTCCAGAGAGGGCTTTTTGCGCCGCCTCCGCAGATTTTTGTACGCTCAATCCGGATACCCAGCGATTTTGCCACTTCAAAAGAGTCCCGGAGGGCAAACGCAACGCCCTCTAAGACAGCCTGCGTCATATCCGCCCGGGTAGTATCCATCGTCATGCCGATAAAAGTCCCCCGCGCTTTGGGGTCATTATGCGGAGACCGCTCGCCCATCAGATAGGGCAGGAAATATACATGATTTTCCCCCAGTTTTTCGATCGCCTTCTGTTCTTCTGCATAATCCTTCGTACCGATAATCTCGTCCATCCACCATTTATTGCAGGAAGCCGCGCTGAGCATACATCCCATCAGATGATAATGCCCGTCCGCGTGAGCAAATGCGTGAAGCGCATTATTTTCATCCACGCCAAAATTTTTGGAAGAAATAAAGATTGTCCCGCTGGTTCCCAGTGAAATATTACACATGCCCTCGCCGACGGTACCGGTGCCCACAGCCGCCGCCGCATTGTCTCCGGCTCCGGCCGCCACCTTTACTGTGGAAGGAATGCCCAGCTCATCTGCAATCCCGGGTAATATGGTCCCAACTGTCTCATAAGACTCATAGATGCCGGCAAGCTGTTCTTTATGGATGCCGCAGATATCCAGCATTTCTTTGGACCAACAGCGGTTCTTTACATCAAAAATCAACATACCGGACGCATCTGACACATCTGTACAATGTACACCTGTAAGTCTGTAGGCAATATAGTCTTTGGGCAGCATGATCTTTTTCATGCGGGCGAAATTCTGCGGCTCTTTATTTTTTACCCACAGGATCTTCGGAGCTGTAAAACCTGTAAATGAAATGTTTGCCGTATACCTGGAAAGTTTTTCTTTTCCAATAACATTGTTCAGATAATCGCACTCTTCCTGTGTACGTCCATCGTTCCACAAAATTGCAGGACGGATCACTTCATCTTTGTCATCCAGAATCACAAGTCCATGCATCTGCCCCCCAAAACTGATACCTGCCACCTTTTCTTTATCACAATCTAAAAGTAATTCCTTTAACCCTTCTATTGTCTTCGCATACCAGTCTTCAGGGTTCTGTTCCGACCACCCGGGATTGGGGAAATAAAGAGGATATTCACGCGATACGACTTTTTGAATCTTCCCTCCTGCATCCATCAGCAAGAGCTTGACCGCAGAGGTTCCCAGATCTACTCCAATATACAACATATGCTTCTCCTATCACAGTTTTGCACCTCTCATTTACCGATATTGACAGCATAGAGAGGCGTTATTTTATTTTTTGCGTGTCCGAGCACGTTTTGTTATTATACTACCTCATGTGTCTGTTATTTGCAAGTTTTTTTCTTATTTCTTTTTATTTTTATGAATATTATCTAAATTTTTCCTTCTGTTCTCTAAAATGAAGGCGGTTTTTTGTGCAATTTTTATATCTTTAGTGTGTCCGGACACATTATAAAAGATTGACAGTTTTTGCAATATCCGATATATTTAAAACAGTATATTACAGGAGGGCTTTATGACGACTATCAAAGAAATCGCGGATCTGGCCGGAGTTTCCCGGGGTACCGTAGACCGGGTACTTAATCACCGGGGGTCTGTAAATCCCAAAACAGCCGAAAAGGTCATGAATATTATTAAAGCGCTGGATTACCGCCCGAATAAAGCCGGAGCTGTGCTGGCCGCACAGAAAAAGAAATATAAGATAGGCGTCATTCTTTTCAGTGAGCATAACCCCTTTTTTGACGAAGTCATGGAAGGCGTCTGCACAAAAGCGGCAGAACTGCAAGATTATGGAATCACCACCATTACAAAAAGGGTAGAATTTGATGTGGACGCCCAGCTTTCAGCCATCGATGAACTGTTGGAAGCCAAAATCCACGGCCTTTTACTGGCGCCTTATAATCATATCCGAATAAAAGAAAAAATAGATGAGCTGTCAGGACAGCAGATTCCTGTTGTCACAGTCAATACAGATATCGACGGTTCCCGGCGGATGGCTTATGTGGGAAGCGACTATTTCCGCGGCGGATGCATGGCGGCAGGACTTCTGGCGCTTGTAACCAACGGCTCTGTGGAACTGCAGGTCATTACCGGTTCTAACAATGTGCTGTGCCACAGCGAACGGGTCAAAGGGCTTCACCATACGCTGGAGCATACCTATCCCCAGATCCATGTGGCAGGCGTCTGGGAAAATCACGATGATGAGTTTGAAAGTTATGCTCTGATCCGGCAGCTTCTAAAAGAGCACCCTCAGACAGACGCCCTGTTCTTTGCCGCTGCCGGCGTATACGGAGGGTGTAAAGCCGTTCTGGAATCTGAATGTCACCCCAGAATCATCACGTTTGATGAAGTGCCCTCCACATTGGATATGTTAAAAAAGGGGATTATCGCCGCCACCATCAGCCAGGAACCTTACAAACAGGGATTTTTGTCCCTCAGCATCCTGTTTGAATACCTGACCTCCGGCTTACAGCCGCAAAAAGAACGCAATTTTATAGAACATTCCATAAAAATACGGGAAAATATATAAAGACTGCCGGGAACTCTTCCTGGCAGCCTTTTTAATAAAGTACTTATTCATCCAGTTTTGATGTACAGTGAGGACATCTGGTAGCATGAATATCAATTTCAGACATACAGTAGGGACATTTTTTGGTGGTAGGCGCTTTGGGCTTCTCCTCCGGCTTTTTCATTACTTTGTCTTTTGCCGAGTTGATCACTTTCACCATGGTAAATACTACCAATGCGGTCAGAAGGAAATTGATGACCGCGGAAAGGAACGCGCCGTAGGCCAGCGTCGCCGCATTATCCCCGATACCGAAAGATACGGACATACCCGCTATATTAAGTCCGTTGGTAATCAGAGACAAGACCGGCATGAAAATATCATTGACCAGTGAATTTACGATCGCCGTAAACGCGCTACCGATGATTACACCGACTGCCATATCCATGACATTTCCTCTGGATATAAATTTCTTAAACTCATCAAAAAAGTTCTTCATAACATATCTTCCTCTCTTGTATCGTCAGCTCCGTTCCCGCTCTGTCGCCTCTTTATAGATCAGGCAGGCTGCACTGTTGGGACATTTTTCATAATTGCAGTCAAATTCCGTCAGTTTCAGAGAACCGTCCGGCTGACGTTCATACTCGCATGCCACAGTGCGGGTCTCGTTGCTGGTGCGGCAGAAACCGCTGATAAATGCTTCCTCTATCTCCCCTGCCATGCTGCCGCGCTCCCTACATACACAACGGATATTTCTCTGTCAACGCCTGTATCAGCGCTTTCGCTTTCGGCGCCGCAGATTCGCCAACTTTAAGCATCATGGCGATGGCATCCGCAATTACATCCATATCCTGCTCGTTTAAGCCGCGGCTGGTCACTGCTGCAGTACCCAGACGAATACCGCTTGTGACAAACGCGGAACGGGGTTCATTGGGGATCGTGTTCTTATTAGCTGTGATGTTGGCCAAATCCAGCAGGTTCTCCGCTTCCTTTCCGGAAACTTCCAAATTAGTCAGATCTACCAGCATCAGATGATTATCCGTGCCGCCGGACACGATCTTGATCCCGCGGTCCATCAACCCTTTGCAAAGTGCTTTTGCATTTTTCACGATATTTCTCTGATATTCTTTGTAGGCTTCACTCTGGCACTCTTTTAAGCATACTGCCTTAGCCGCGATCACATGCATCAGAGGACCGCCCTGAATACCCGGAAAGATCGCCTTGTTAAAATTGAACTTCTCCGCTGTAGCGGCGTCTGATAAAATCATGCCGCCCCTGGGGCCTCTTAAAGTCTTATGTGTAGTGGTGGTCGTCACATGCGCATACGGAATGGGGCTTGGATGTACGCCTGCCGCCACAAGGCCCGCAATATGCGCGATATCCACCATCAAATACGCACCCACCTCATCCGCGATCTCACGGAATCTTTTAAAGTCAATGATCCTTGCATAAGCACTGGCGCCTGCCACGATCAGTTTTGGTTTGCACTCCAACGCAATGCGGCGTACCTCATCATAATCAATAAACCCGTCATCATTGACGCCGTACTGATGTACTTCAAAATATTTGCCGGACATATTGGCAGGGCTTCCATGAGATAAATGTCCGCCATGAGCCAGATTCATGCCCAACACCCTGTCTCCCGGCTCCAGAATAGCAAAGAATACCGCCATATTCGCCTGTGCGCCGGAATGGGGCTGTACGTTGGCATACTCACAGCCAAAGACTTCTTTGGCGCGTTTGACAGCCAGTTCTTCCACTACATCCACGCATTCGCAGCCGCCGTAATATCTCTTATGTGGATATCCTTCAGCGTATTTATTTGTCAGAGGACTGCCCATGGCAGCCATCACTGCTTTACTTACCCAGTTTTCAGACGCGATCAGCTCGATATGGCTGTTCTGTCTCTCCATCTCATCGGTGATGGCCTGCGCCACCTCCGGGTCTACTGCTTTTACCTCGTCCAATGAGTACATAAACCTAAATTCCTCCTAATTGTAGTTCCACTGTTTATCGTTTTCAATAAATGTATTTGTGTAAAAGACATCTGTTTTTCACATGGCTACTACTTTACCATGTTACTTACATCTTGTCAAACCTTTTATTCATCCGACGACTCTGTTTCCGTTAAAGGCTCTATAGACATTAGTGTAAGGCCTCTGGCAGGCGCCGTCGGTCCTGCCTCCCTGCGGTCTTTTGCCTCAAGAATCTTCTGTATTTGTTCTGGCTCCCACTCGCCTCTCCCTATCTTCATTAGGGTGCCCGCGATGATGCGGACCATATTATAGAGGAAACCGTTTCCCGACACTCGTATGGTCAAAAGCTCGTCTTCCTTTAGTATCTGCAGGCTGTAAATCGTACGGACGGTTGTATTCACCTGCGCGCCTGCCGCACAGAAACTTTTAAAATCATGCTCTCCGACAAGATAGGCCGCCGCCTGCCTCATCCGCTCCACATCCAGTGGATGATAAGTAAAATAAGTATGCAGGCGATAGGCCGGAAGCGGAAATTCCCTGTTTAAAATCCGATATTCATACGTTTTTACTGTATGCAAATACCGGGGATGATACGCTGGCTCCACCTCACAGGAATGCTGGATACGGATATCCTCCGGAAGTCTCTGATTCAAAGCATAGGAAAATTTATCTCCGGGCATCCGGACATTCGTGTCAAAGACAGCTATATTTCCCATAGCGTGAACGCCGGAATCCGTCCGACTCGCCCCCATTACATGAACAGTTTCCCCCGTCATCTCGCTCAATATACGGTTTAACACCGATTCTATAGTCTCTCCATTCTTCTGTATCTGCCAGCCTTTGTAATTCGTCCCGTCATAAGCTACCACCAGTTTGATCCGTTTCATGTAAAATACCTTCCCACCAGGATCATCACAATCAAATAGCAGCAGACGACACCATAGGCCGTCTTATCCTTGCTTTCATAGTGAAGCGGTTTCATTTTCGTCCTGCCATCCCCGCCATGATAGCAGCGGGCCTCCATAGCCATGGCCAGGTCGTTGGCACGGCGAAAAGCCGAAATAAAAAGCGGTACTAAAAGCGGCACCATGGCCCTGGCTTTCTGAATCAAATTCCCGGTCTCAAAATCAGCCCCCCTGGCGATCTGGGCTTTCATAATTTTATCTGTCTCTTCTAACAGGATCGGAATAAAACGAAGGGCAATGGACATCATCATAGCAATCTCATGCACCGGCACCCGTACTCGTTTCAAAGGTCCCAAAAGTTTTTCCAGTCCGTCCGTCAGGTCATTGGGCGTGGTCGTCAACGTCATAACAGAAGACCCAATAATTAGATAAATCAGACGGATTGCCATAAATACCGCCGTCCTGATCCCCTGGTCCGTAATCCGGAAGATGCCCCATCTCCAAAGCACAATCTCTCCGTCTATCAAAAACAGGTTAAAGACCGCCGTAAGTACCAAAAGCAGGACGATTGCCTTCAACCCTTTCGTAATATATTTAAAAGGCACTTTTGACAATTTTATAACAATCCCTAAAAAAAGGGTGGCAACCGCATATCCGGCGATCCCGTTTGCCACAAAAAGGGAGATCACATAGATGACTGTCGTCACCAGCTTCACCCTGGGGTCCAGCTGATGGATGACGGACTTCGCCGGATAGTATTGCCCTAATGTAATGTCTCGAATCATGGTATCACCCCTGTCAACCTTTCAGCCAGTTCTCTATGGCATCCGCCGCTTCCTGGATGGTGGTCGCATCTGTATCTACATCCGCGCCTTTTGCTTTCAATTCCTGCATCAAATATGTCACCTGGGGCGCGGCAAGCCCAATTTCTTCCAATTCCTTGTAATGCCGAAATACTTCTTTAGGCACACCGTCGAATTTCACCTGCCCATGGTTCATAACAATGATGCGGTCCACATACCTGGCCACATCCTCCATGCTGTGGGAAACTAAAACGATCGTAATGCCCCGTTCCTTTTGAAGCCTGGCAATCTGATCCAGGATTTCATCCCTTCCTTTGGGGTCTAACCCTGCCGTAGGCTCGTCTAAGATCAGCATCTTAGGCTCCATGGCCAGCACACCGGCAATAGCCACCCGCCTTTTCTGTCCGCCGGACAATTCAAAAGGAGAACGCCTGTCGTATTCTTCCTTCATACCCACCAGCCGCAGGGCGGCTTTGGCCTTTTCTTCTGCCTCTTCCTTGGAAAAACCCAGATTCTTAGGTCCAAAACACACATCCGTCAACACATCAATCTCAAACAGCTGATGCTCCGGATACTGGAAGACCAGTCCCACCTTACTGCGCAACTCCTTCATGGAAAAGCCCTCCCCATAAATATCCTTTCCATTATAATAGATCGTCCCGCCGGTGGCTTTCATAAGACCGTTTAAATGCTGCACCAGTGTGGATTTACCGGAACCGGTATGTCCGATCAAACCCACAAACTGGCCGTCCGGAATTTCCAGATTGATATCTTTTAAAGCATGTATCTCATAGGCTGTGCCTTCTGCATAGGTATAATTTACATTTTTGACTTTAATCGCCATAATTCATCCACCAGTTCTTCATTACTCAGTATTCCGTCCGGAAGAAGTATACCCCGTTTCTTAAGCTCATAAGCTAAAAGCGTCGCCTGCGGCACATCCAGACGAAGCTTTTTTAGTTCTTCCACTTCAGAAAATATTTCCTTTGGCGTTCCCTGCATGACCACTTTTCCGCTGTCCATAACAAAGACATGGTCTGCCTCTATCACCTCTTCCATATAATGGGTGATCAAAAGAATCGTGATTCCTTCTTCTCTATTTAACTTCTGCGCTGTCTTTATGACGCTTTTGCGGCCGTTGGGGTCCAGCATGGCAGTGGGTTCGTCCAAAACAATGCATCTTGGATGCATGGCCATGACGCCCGCAATGGCCACCCGCTGCTTCTGTCCGCCGGACAATTTATTGGGGGAATGGTGACGGTATTTTAACATGCCTACCGCGCTTAAGCTTTCTTCCACCCGCTTCCAGATCTCGTCTGTGGGCACTCCTAAATTCTCCGGCCCAAATCCCACATCCTCTTCCACCACGGTACCGATGATCTGGTTATCCGGGTTCTGAAAAACCATCCCCGCATCCTGGCGGATGTCCCATAGCTTATCCTCGTCTTTTGTATCCATGCCGTCCACAAAAAGCGTCCCCTCTGTAGGTGTCAGGATGGCGTTGATATGCTTGGCTAATGTGGATTTGCCGGAGCCGTTATGACCCAGGATAGCAATAAATGCCCCCGGCCTGATATGCAGGTTTACATGATCTACCGCCCTTTTCTTTTCTTCCACATTTCCTTCTTCATCCAGCCGTTCATAATCAAATGTGAGCCCTTCTGCCCGTATCATACTTTTTCTCCTTGGAAAAATGCTGTAAAATCAGATATGATTATACCATGAATCCGCGAAAATTCAAGGAATTTAGGCGATTTTCGCACATCCCCTTACACGGTCTCAAATAAAAAGTGTATAAACTCCCTGCCTGTATGCCATACCGCATCTGATTTTGCAGGTTTAAGTGCCCTGGCAACTTTAATGGAAGCCTCGTTCTTTCTATCCGCCAGCAGGTGTACTTCCGGAAGCTCCAGCACCTCCACCGCATACTGAAGAACCGCCCCCGCGCTCTCCAGGGCATATCCCTGCCTCTGATACTTTGGTGCGATCATATAACCCATCTCCACCATGCCTTCCAATATCTCCGAGGGAAATAAGCCCGCCCTCCCCATCACCCGACCGGTCTTTCGCTCCAGTACGGTCCACAGGCCAAAATCATAGAAGCTGTAGGCAAACCGTATATACGCCCCCATAAATTCCGTCTCTTCTTTAAGTGTCGGCTGCATAGATTTTAAATAAGTTTCCATACCTGGTTCTTTTCCGATCCGATATAATTCCGGCACGTCCGCAAGGACTGTCTCTCGTAAAATCAACCTCTTTGTGCAAGCGATTTCCACCGGTCTTCCCGCTTTTCGGCACAAGTCTCTTTCTAAAAAAGCCGGATCCATCTCTGTCTCTTCCCACATATGCAGTTCTTCCTTTTGACTTTTTGCCTATCTTACGCCTGCCTCTCCTGCCCTGTCAACTGCTGTTCCATATAAATACCCTCTTTACGAATCTTCCATTATCCGTTAAAATAAGTCTGTCTGGCAGGAAAAGACAGAAAAATACAAAAAGGAGAACGATCCAATGGCACAAAATCCAATTGTCACATTTGAAATGGAAAACGGCAATATCATCAAAGCAGAACTTTATCCCGATGTCGCCCCCAACACAGTCAACAACTTCTTAAGCCTTGTAAAGAAAGGCTTTTACAACGGCCTTATCTTTCACAGAGTCATTGAAGGCTTTATGATCCAGGGCGGATGTCCTGACGGAACCGGCATGGGCGGCCCCGGCTATAATATCAAAGGCGAGTTTACACAGAACAAATTTAAGAATGATTTAAAACACACAAGAGGCGTCCTCTCCATGGCAAGAGCCATGCATCCCGACAGCGCAGGAAGCCAGTTCTTTATCATGCATAAAGTCGCTCCGCACTTAGACGGCGCTTACGCTTCCTTCGGGAAAGTCACAGAAGGTCTGGACGTAGTTGACAAGATTGCGGCTGTCGATGTGGATTACCAGGACAAGCCCATCGAACCCCAGGTGATCAAATCCGTGACCGCAGAAACTTTCGGCGCGGAATATCCGGAACCTGAGACGATGCCGGAATAAGTACAGAAAAAGGGAAAGTCCCATGAAATTTCCAAGGATAAAAATCCGGAATTTCATGGGATTCTTCTTTTTTCACATCCGCAGATATGCGCCCCGCTTCGCCGCTTCTGTGCCTATTTGATCAAAACCTCTTTCCCCTCAAAAGCAAAACCATATTTCCGAATCCGGTCTTTTGCAATTCCCCGGCTTTCCAGAACCGCCGCATACCGCCGCTCTTCAATCTGCTTTAAAGCCGCCTCCGCGGTATCCTTAAGGGACGCCTCATCCTCGGGATCCCTGACCTTAAATTCCAGAATGATGGCGTCGTCTGCCTCATTCTTCGGTTCCAGCATCACGTCATATCTGCCATAACCGCTCTCCCGGTTGGAGGTGATCACATACCGGTCCGCCAGATCCACAGTAAGGCCCAGCACAAAACCGTGATAGAATCGCTCCGGCTGCGTCTCTATCGAGGGTTTCGTCCCACTGTCGAAGTGGCTGAATGTGGCCAGAGCCACCTGGTTCATATAGGCGTTCATAGATTTTATGTCATCCTGCAGCAGTGCGCTGATAAATCCGTTATAGACCGTTCCCGAACGGGAAAACCATTTTCTGATCATTTTCCGAAACATGATCTGCACTTCCTTGTTGGTCAAAGACAGTTCATACAGTTCCATTCCTGTATCTTCATTTAAGGTGCAGCCTTCTGCTTTCAGGTATCCGCCCGCCAGAAACAGGCTCCAGACAGCATTCTCATCTGCGTCCAGCTGATCAAAAACAATCTGCTCGTCAATTTCTTCGAACAAATGTTCCCCTTTCAACAGATGCTCCATTGATATTTTGATCTCTGCATCCCCCTCTCGAAGCAGCTGATCCACCAAGCCGTTGCTGCTGGTGTTGGCCCAGTAAGTGGAAAGTTTCTTTTTATCCAGAAAATTAATGATCGACCACGGATTATAGATATCCTGCCTTCTTCCAAAGGTAAAGCCGTCATACCAGTCCTTTACCTTCTGCCTCCTGTCATACAGCCCATGTTCCTTTAGTGCCTCCCACACTTCCTCCTCCGTAAACCCAAAGCTGCTCTCATATTTCTCCGAAGTAGCCGTCACCACTTCCAGATTATTCAGATCAGAAAAGATGGATTCTTTACTGACCCTGGTGATCCCGGTCATGACCGCCCGCTCCAGATAAGGATTCGTCTTAAAAGTGGAATTAAAAAGCCCCTGAATAAAATCCGTCATTTCCTGCCAATAGCCGGACATCCAGGCCTCTTGAAGCGGGGTATCGTATTCATCCATCAAAATGATCACTTTTTTTCCATAATACCTGAACAGATACCCGGAAAGCTCCCGCAGCGCACAGGCAGCCCTGGAATCCGTCATTTCCAAAGATACACTGCGGAAAAACCTTTTCTCTTCCTCATTTAATGTCTGGTCAGCCAACAGAAAGTCAAACTTTCTGTACAATCTTTGTATGGCCATGCAGATCTTTTCCCTTGCCAGGGAAAAACGGTTTGCTTTTATATCTGCAAAGCTTAAGAAGATCACCGGACAGGTCCCCTGAAGCTTCTGGTATTTCTCATCGTCCCATATGGACAGGCCTTCAAAGATCTCTCCCTGCCCTGCATATTCTATGGAAAGAAACCGTTCCAGCATATCCATGTTCAGGGTCTTCCCGAACCTGCGGGGGCGGGTGATCAGAGTTACGTCATCGCCGCTTTCCCACCACTCCCGGATAAAATATGTCTTATCTATATAAAAATACTGATTTTCTATCAATTTCTCAAAGCTCTGAATCCCGATTCCAATCGTCCTTGCCATTAAATCATACCTCTCTATGCTGCCCTGCATACGTCCTGTCCAAACTGCTTACCCTTATTATACAGGTTTACCGCCTGATACTCAAGAAATACAGGAAAATGTTCAGCGCCGGCATGCCCTAATATCCGTATCGTTTCCGCTTCCCACCAAGAAACAGAAACGTCACTCCTGCCGACAGGAGTTCCGCCGCGATGATGGACATCCAGATCCCGTCGATGCCCCAGAAAAACGGAAAGACCAGCACCGCCGCACACTCGAACACCAACGTCCGAAGAAAAGAGACCAGGGCGGAAGTGAGCCCGTCCCCAAGGGCGGTGAAGAAGGATGAGCCGAAGATCGAAAAGCCGGAACACAGAAACGAGCAGGAGAAGAAGCGGAATCCCCGAACCGTCAGCTCCATAAGTCCCGGATCATAGCCGGCAAAAAGATAAGCCAGCGGTCCGGCCAGAAGCTCTCCGGCAGCGAACATCAGAACCGCCGCCCCTCCCACCAGCAGGCAGCTTTTTTCAGGAGTCCGCTCAGTTCTTCCCGGCGTCCTGCCCCATAGTGATAACTGACGACCGGCGCACTGCCTACGGAGTATCCGATAAACATTGCCTGGAAGATCAAACTTACATACATGAGGACCCCATAGGCGGCAATCCCGTCCTCCCCAGCATATTTCATCAACTGCACATTGTACAGCATACTCACCAATGACATAGACAGATTGCTCATAAGCTCGGAAGAACCATTCGTACAGGTCCTTACCAGCGCCCTGGTATCCAGCTGGCTTCTCAGACGCACCAGCCGCAGAAGGCTCTTATTTCTCCGGCCAAAATACACAAGCGGAATCACGCCGCCCACAAACTGGCTAAACGCCGTAGCTGCCGCCGCGCCTTCCATCCCCCACTGAAATACCGCCACAAACAGTGCGTCCAAAACCATATTGGTGACTCCCGACGCCACCGTCACATACAATCCCAGCTTCGGTCGCTCTGCCGTGACGAACAGGCACTGAAATTCAAACTGCAGCACATAGAAAGGAAGCGCCGCCAGAACGATCCTCCCATACCGGACACTGTCGTCCAGAAGCCTCCCTTCCGCACCCATAAGGGACGCAATGGGACGAATGCATGCAAAACCAAAGAGCATTAGAACTACCCCGCAGACGATGGAGGTGTAGACGATCAGCGAAAACAGCCGGTTGGCCCTTTCCCGGTCTCCCTCTCCCAGCGTCTGCGCGATCAGCGCACCTCCTCCCGTGCCGAACATAAAGCCTGCACAGCCCAGAATCATCAAAAGCGGCATGATAAAGTTCACCGCCGCAAAAGGCGTCTTTCCCGCAAAATTGGACACAAAAAACCCGTCCACTACCCCGTAGATCGAGGTAAACACCAACATGATGACGGACGGAAAGGTAAAGCGCAGCAAGCGCCCATATGTAAAGTGGTCAGATAAACGGATCTTCATGGCTCATCTCCCGCCTTCATCTGTTCTGCCTTTTCCCGAATCGCCGCTAAAAAATGCGCCGTCAGTTCCAGATATTTTTCCACATCCTCTTCCGTCCAGGAAGCAAAGATCTCATTCTCGGCCTGCATGATCCGTCCTACCGTCCGTTCCGCCAGCTCCATCCCCTGTTCGGTCAGGCAGACATCTTTATTCCTGGAACCTGCCCGTTCCAGATAAACGACGCCCTCTGTTTCCAGCTTCCTGATCGCGGAATTGATCGTCTGCTTGCTCAAACCGGACCATCGGCAGATATTCTGAAGGAGACACCGATCCCCCTGATCGCAGATCGTGTAGAGAATATTCATGGCGCTGTCCGACAGTCCGAGCTTTAGCGACATATCATGGTAGACTGCATCCAGTTCACCCAGAAGATAATTAAACCGTTTCATGATTTTTGAAGTAGTTTCTCTCATCCTGCACCTCCATATAGTACGAAATCATATTATGCATTATGATATGATTTCGTACTAATGTCAAGCGATCATTCATATTATAACGACTTTATCCTTTATGCAGACAGGGGAATTTGCTCTCTGTAGACCATTTATCCCAAAAATGCAGCCGTTTGCCCGATTCCTGAAAAGTTTCCCGCAAAATCGACGATATAAAAAAAGAGGTGGTAAGATGACGGCAGCAGTTTGTGATGACGAAAAAATCCTGTGCGGACAAATCGAACAGCTGATTAAGAAAACAGCCCCGGATTGCCGGGTGCTTCGGTTCTCCTCCGGGGAAGCGTTTCTGCATGCAAATGTCCCGGTAGATATCCTGTTCCTTGATATCCGGCTTGGCGGCATGGATGGAATCGAGACGGCAAAAGCATTAAGAGAAAAACAGAATAATACAGTCCTGATCTTCCTCACTGGATGCAGGGAATATGTATTTGAGGCCTTTGATGTCTCCGCCTTCCATTATCTGCTGAAACCGGTGGACGAACGGAAATTTCAGGACGTCTTTGCAAAAGCTCTGGCGGAAGCTGAACAGAGATGCCGGATGGAAGACGGCCTGCTTCTCCTGAAATCCCGGGGCAGGCACATTTCCCTGTTTCGGAATGACATCCTGTATATAGAAAGTCAAAATCGAAAAGTATATGTACATACCAGAAGAGACGTACTGGAAATCCGAGCGGACTTAAAGGATTTGGAGCCGGAACTGGGACCGGCCTTCTGCCGGTGCCATAAAGGCTATCTGGTTCATATGGGATATATTGCAGAGTATGAAAAAGACCGGATCCTCCTGACTAACGGAGAAAGTGCATACCTTTCCAGAAGAAAATACCGGACTTTTGTGCAAACCTATATGAATTATCTGCGAAACGGAGGAATTCTTCTTGATTCCGATTAACCTGATGACCACACTGCAAATCTTGATCGATCCGGTAGAAGGATATTATCTGCAGCAGTACTATGGAAGCTTTTCCCAGGGGAAACCATCCTCCACCGTTTTCAAAGGTATACTGGTTATTCTGTGCTATACAGTTTTCCAATATGTAAAAAAACAAATCCTTCCAGGCAGCCACAGTCCATGGAAGATTGCGACAGACTTGCTTCTTACGCTCTGCTTTCTGCTTTTACTGACCATCTGTCTGTACCGCGATCTCGGAATCTTCCGCATCTTTCTGGCGGTAAGCTTCATGGCCATACGGGAAGCCGGACGCATCATAGCTCTGATCCTGCCCTATCTGACCACTTTGCCGACATCATTTCCAGGATGGCGTCAAATTTATGGGCATACCGTTTCGGAGCAAAATGCTTTTTTCTTCGTGCTGCTGACGGTACACGGCATGTGGATCCTAATATATGGATTTCGTGTCTTAATCCTGCATGTTTCTCTAAACAGCATACGGAAACAGTTTCATGAAGGACCGCCTTCCGTCAACCCTGCAGAGTTGCAATATCTGCTGTTGCCGGCGCTGACTGCTTCCTGCATCAACCTGCTGCTGAACCTGATTCTGTTCCGGTCAGATCATTGCGGAAAAGAAGTATTCCTCTTTGATCTTTATCCGGTTCTCCGCCTGTTTGTGCCTATTCTGCTGCTTCTCTCCCTGGTATCTGTTCTATACGGAGTCCGACTTTTTCAGCGTATGGCCGCCCTCCGCCAGGAACAGAACGGTCAGGCCGTTCTGGAAGAACAGTTAAAAAGCATGCAGGAATACCTCCAGGAGGAGCAGCGCATCCAGTCCGGGATCCGCGGCATGAAGCACGACATGAAAAATACACTCGCCGTCGTCATGCAGCTTGTAGGAAAAGAACCAGAAAACCGAAATGTTGAACTTGACCGGTACTTGTCAGGCCTGAATCATTCTCTACAGGAGCTGGAATACTGTTTTCACACCGGAAACGCCGTCGCGGATGCCCTGCTGAATATGAAATATCACAAAGCAATCCTTCAGATCCCCGGCCTTCATCTGCAGGCTGACACGCTGCTCTTCCCGGATGCGTTTCATATCTCCAATTACGACATCGGAATCATCATTGGAAATGCACTGGATAACGCCCTGGAAGCATGCGCAAATGATCGGGAAGAAGCGCCGGATGCCGAGATTTACATAAAACTTTTTTCCTTTCAAAAACGGAATCTGTTTTTTATCGAAGTGGAAAACAGCTTTCACGGCAGACTGATCTGCCCAAAAGGAGCGGAATTTCCGTCCTCCACCCGAAAAAAAGACTCTGCCGGTCTCCATGGCATTGGACTTTCCAATATAAAGAAGGCCGCAGAAAAATATGATGGAGCCATAGCATGGGACGCCACGGACAACATCTTTCACCTGTCCGTCATGTTGAAAAACAAGCCACAGAAAACAGAAAAAGAAATATAAATTTAAACAGAAAGGTGCGTATTAGAATCATGAAAATCAACCCTTTTAAGACTACAAACCCGTTTTGCCCTGCCGCGCGGCTCTATCACGAGACCGGTCGTTTTCAGGCCGCTAATCCTGGAACAGATCGGCAGTCCGCAAATGCGGACCGGATAACGATCTCTCTGTTTGGCCAGAACAGCCGGGTTGAGAGCCTAATGAAGCAAAGGCATTCCCTCCTGGAACGAAAAAATGAACTGATCCGTTCCACCCTGGAAAACGGCGGGAACAGAGAATCCATTCAGGATCTTCTGGACACTTATGAAGAACAGATGAAAAATCTCGATCAGCAGATCTCACAGGAAATGGCAGATCTGAACGCTGACCAGCCGGATAAAAATCCTTCTGCTTCCAAAAACAACACGACGAAAACGGAAGCGGAGCTGCGGAAAGAACAGATCTTTGGCCTCGTAAACCTGTCCTCTGGATTGTCGCAGACCGAGGCCATGCAATCAGCAAAAACCGCCATTGAGGGAGAAGCCAGAGTCCTGAAAAGCGAAATCCGTATGGATAAAGGCCGCGGCGGTGACCCGGAAGCAATTGCCAAACGGGAAGAAAAACTTACAAACCTGCAGCAAAAAGCAACCGGACTGTCCGCAGACATCGCAAAAACAGCCGGGGACACTGCAAAGCAGATTGATGAAAACTATAGATCCGCCAAGGAAGCGGCTCGCGAAGAAACAAAAAACGAGGATAACCCGCCTGCTTGAGCTGTTATCCCTACATAAAAGAACTCATCTGCCTGGTGATATTTTTATCACCGGGCAGGAGGAAGTTCACTTTCTCTCTCCTGCAGTCGCTCTACCCAATCAGCACCGTCTTCCCGCAGAAAGCAAACCCGTACTTCCGTATCCGCTCTTTGGGAATTCCCTTGTCCACAAGTATCGTTTCATACTTCTTGTCCTCGATCTGCCGCAAAGCGGCCTTGACCGTATCCGACAACTCTTTTTCCTCCTCCGGGTCCTGTACCTTGAATTCCAGGATGATTCCGTCGTCTCCTTTCTCAGGCTCCAGCAGCACATCATAACGACCGAATCCACTCTCCCGGTTGGAAGTCACAAGATAGCGACCGGATAATTCCGCCAGCAGGCCCAGGACAAAACCGTGGTAAAAGCGCTCCGGCTCCGCCTCTTTTGAAGGCCGCTTCCCGGTATCAAAGCTACTGAACATGGACAGTGTCACCTTGTTCATATAATAATTCATGGCTTTCAGGTCGTCTGACAGCAGTGCCTTTATAAAATCATTATAATATTCATCCTGCTCCGCAAACCAACCCCGGATCATATTCTCAAACATCCTTTTTACTTCCCGGTTTGTCAAAGCCAGCGTATAATACCAGCGCCCGTCTTTCGCCCCCTCTTCCACCTCAAGGACTTTCAGATAGCCGCCGGCCAGCAGAAGGCTCCAGACCGCGTTTCTCTTTGTCCACAGTTCCTCATACACAACCTGCTCGTCAATCTCTGCCTGAAAGCTTCCCCCGTGCAGCAGGTTCTCCAGATTCTGCTTGATCTCTTTATTCCCTTCTCGGATCAGCTTTCCCACCAAACTGTTGGAACTGGAATTTGCCCAATAAGCCATTGCCCTTTTCTTGTCCAGATAATTCAGAATTGACCACGGATTATAAATATCTGTTCGTTTCCCAAAAGTAAATCCGTCATACCAGTTCTTTACTTCCTGCCTCTTCTCTGATACTCCAAACTCTTTCAGCGCTGCGAAAACCTCTTTTTCCGTAAAACCAAAACTGTCCGCATACTGATCGGATGTGGTGGTGATCACCTGCAGATGATTCAGGTCAGAAAAAACGGATTCCCTGCTCACCCTTGTGATACC
The DNA here is from genome assembly GCA_910587495.1 of uncultured Lachnospiraceae bacterium. Classification (GTDB taxonomy): domain Bacteria; phylum Bacillota; class Clostridia; order Lachnospirales; family Lachnospiraceae; genus Hominiventricola. The sequence goes on from CAJUMT010000008.1 coordinate 33,534, forward strand.
TGTCATAATCGCCCGATCCAGATAGGGATTCGTCTTAAACGTGGAATTAAACAAGCTTCTGGTAAAGGACACCATTTCCTCCCAATACCCGTTTATATAAGCTTCCTGCATGGGCGTATCATATTCATCCAGCAGGATGATTACCTTTTTTCCATAATATCTTTGCAGAAAGGCGGACAGATAATGAAGGCTCATCGTGGCATCCTCTTCCTTCATCGTCTCCGATATCCGTTCAAAATAGTCTTTTTCTCTGGAAGCCAGCAGATCACCTTCCAAAAGAAAACGATGCTCCAGATACAGGTTCATCAGGATCTGACACATCCGATAACGGGCCTTTTCGTAAGTGTTTTCTTTTACATTGGCAAAAGAAAGGCTGATCACCGGACAAGTCCCCTGCAGCTTACGGTATTCTTCCTTCTCCCAGATCGAAAGGCCGCAAAACAATTCTGCCTGCCCTGCATACCTGACAGAAAAAAACTGCTCTGCCATGCTCATATTCAGCGTCTTTCCAAATCTCCTGGGTCTTGTGATCAGCGTTACACTGTCCCCGCTCTCCCACCATTCCGAAAGAAACGCCGTTTTATCCACATAGAAATATCCCTTTCTCCGTATCGTCTCAAAATCCTGGCATCCAATGCCAATTGTCCTCGCCATGCGCCATCCTCCTCTGCCCCTGTTTTTATTTCCGCGAGCAACAAGCTAAAAGATCACCTTTACCCTCTGTTCACATCCTCCTTAAGCAGCCTGTACGCTGCAGCAGCCAGCGGCACACCGATGAGCATACCGGCGATGCCCATGACGCCGCCCCCGACAGTGACAGCCGCAAGCACCCATATGGCGGGCAGCCCCAGAGAGGACCCCACCACGCGGGGATAGATCAGGTTTCCTTCCAGCTGCTGTAAGATGCTAAGATAAATAAGAAAAATAAGCGCCTGTATGGGAGAAACCGTCAAAATCATTAAAGCCCCGACAACGGCTCCGATATACGCCCCGGCAACAGGAATGAGCGCTGTAAACGCAATCAGCGCGCCGATCATCGCCGCATAGGGCAGACGAAGGAGCATCATGCCGACCGCGCAGAGTGTCCCCAAGATCAGCGCCTCTATACACTGGCCAACAATATACTTATGAAAGCATTCATTTAATACGGACAGTACATACTTACACCTGGTATAAGGCTTATCTTTCATATAGCGTCTCAATACTTTATCGACCTGTCCGCCTATTTTTTCCTTGCCAGCCAGCAGATACATAGAAAATATGACGGCAAGCAGCATCGTAACAGCGCCGGAAAAAACAGTGGATGCAATATTGACGGTCGTTTCCATCACATTGCCGACCCCGGCAGTCAGAATGCCGAAGATCTGTTCCGTCTTGGATCTCCAGTCCACCGCGTCAAGGGAAGCGAGAATGTCCTCCGGCACAATATTTATGTCTTCCAGCCAGTTTAAAGCAAGCTCTATCGTCCCGGGAATCCGGGCAATCAAAACTTCCACGCAGGATACCAGTTCCGGCACCACCAGCCTAAGAAGCAGGATTACAATAATAATCAAAGTCACAAACGCCGCCAGCATACAGACTGGCCTGCGTATTTTCCCCGCGCCAGTATTTCTCTTCTGAGGAAAATAATATTTTTCATAGAAGGTCATTAAGATATTCATGATATACGCAACCACACAGCCGATCAGAAGCGGTACGGCTGCTTTTATGAAAGTCACTGACAGGCCCGCAAAAGAAGGCCAGTAAACAACGCATAAATACAATACAAAGGCACTGACTCCCAGCCTGAAACAAGATTTCCATTCAATTTTCATAGTCTGCCTTTCTCCTTAAAACTATATTTATCAAACAAAACTATAAACCTAAACATTCCACGAATTTTTATGGTATTATCATTATATCTCAACAATCGTTATTTGAAAAGTGTCGTATTTTATAAAGGGGAAATATTAAGAAATTAAAGAAAAGATTAAGTCAGACTATCGTTCATTATATCTCAATCTGGATATGTATAGTTTTTCGTATTATTCATTATGTGATGCCAATCACATTCTTCCCGTAACACTCTGAGAATATGTACTTCCTGCTTTTGTTCCATAGAAACATAAAAAATAACAGATGGCGGAAACGGTTTTTTATGAATGAAATAATTGCGATACAGAATTTGAGTTCGGGAAAATGCGCTGCCCATATATCCCAGTTTTTCAATTTCCTCTATTATGTCATTTTGAAAACGGTCAGCCCGCAGCTGCCCAAACTCTGCTTCAATATACTCAATTGTATCAGTCACATCATAAATCGCTTCCCAGGTTAAAATAACTTTATACTCGCGCATTTCTTCTGGTATCTCTTAATTCCTTGATTTTTTTGAAAGCATCTTCAAGGGGTAATTCCCTGCCTGCTTCCATATCATCAATTCCTCTGTCTAACAATCGCAAAAAATGTTCATTCTCATATAAAACATCTGCTTGTCTGTCTTTTGTCAACTCCACAAAACCACTCCTTTCTTGATCTATAACAGGTTATGCTGCCCTCAAATTCTTGGTTATAGTGTAACATAAAATACTACTTTCTGCAACTTTATATTACAAAACACCCGCCGCCGGACAAAACCGTCCGCAGCAGGTGTTTTGTTATTTTTACATTATTTTCTTGCAATTGCGGCTTTTACTTTTGAAGCGATGTGCTCCGCCGTCAGTTTGAATCTGTCTTCCAGATAATCCTGCGGTCCGACTTCGCCGAACTCGTCTTCAATTGCCACATATTCTACAGGTACCGGCTGCTTTAAGCCCAGCACTTCCGTAACTGCGCTGTACAGACCGCCGATCTTATTGTGGTTTTCTGCTGTCACTACCGCGCCTGTGGATTTTGCGTATTTAAGCACAAGCTCTTCATCCAGAGGTTTCACGGTAAACATATCGATCACAGTAATTTTGATGCCTTCTTTTGCCAGAAGCTCTGCTGCTTCCATGGCTTTTGCCACCATGATACCGCAGGCAATCACAACTGCGTCCGCACCGTCTTCTTTTACTACGATGCCTTTTCCGATCTCAAATTTAGAACCGTCCTCGTACATCTTTTTATTGTTTTTACGGCCCACGCGGATATATTTCACACCCGCAATGTCTTTGCACTGTTCCAAAACGCTCTCCAGCATAGAAGCGTCCGTGATATCAAATACATAAGCGCCGGGGATCGCACGGTACAGCGCCATATCTTCAAACGGCATATGAGTCCCGCCGTTGAAAGCTGCGCATACGCCCGGGTCCGTACCGATAATCGTCACGGAGTTGCCCGCATAAGCGCCTGATAAAAACACCTGATCATAGCAACGGCGGGACGCGAACGGCCCGAAGGTGTGTACAATCGGTTTAAATCCGACTGCGGACATACCCGCCGCAATACCGACCATATTCGCCTCTGCGATACCGCAGTTGATCGCGCGGTCCGGATTCTCTTTCGCCCATTTTGCCGTACCAATACAGCTCATCAAATCGGCATCTAAATATACCACATCTTTGTCTTCCTGGGCAAGACGGGGGATCGTCGCCCCTAACACATCCTTAAATGCACGGTCTTTTTCACCGTTATATACAACTTTCATCCCAATCTCTCCTTTCAGCTTACGCAAACGCCTTTAATTCTTCTTTTAATCCGTCAAGCCACTTGTCATAGACTTCCCCGGTCATGGTCATGGAGTGGTTCGCCATTGTCTCTTCGACTTCTTTTACGCCTTTTCCTTTGACCGTATCCAGGATGATCGCAATCGGCTTGTCCTCTGCCTTTTTCGTCAGAGCTTCGTAAAGCTGCGGGATGTCATTGCCGTCAATGCGAACTGCATCAAAACCAAAAGCGGCAAATTTTTCTCTTAAGTCACCGGAATTTAAGATATCTTCTGTATAGCCGTCCAGCTGTTTTTTATTATTGTCAATGAGCCACACCAGGTTCGTTACTTTCTTTGCTGCGGTGAACATAGCCGCTTCCCATACCTGGCCCTCGTTAATTTCGCCGTCTCCGACGATCAGGAATGTGCGGGAACTCCTTCCCTTTAATTTGTCGCCCAGCGCCATACCTACTGCCAGAGATGTTCCCTGTCCAAGAGAACCTGTCGTCATATCAATACCCGGCGTCTTCTTGCGGTCGCAGTGGCTAGGGAAATTTGTTCCGGGCTGGTTCAGCGTTTTGATATCCTCATAGGGGAAGAAACCTTTCAGTCCAAGAGCCGCATAGATTGCCGGGCCTGCATGTCCTTTTGAGCAGATCAGCTTATCACGGTCTTCCATCTTAGGGTTCTTTGGGTCATATTTCATCACAGCACCGTACAGAACAGCCACTGCGTCCGCGATGCTAAGAGAACCGCCCACATGGCCGAATCCTCTTGCCTTAAACTCTTCTACAGCGCCAATCCTGACCTCCAGGGCAAAACGCTGCAATTCTTTTTCCAATTGATTGTCCAGCATAAAATAGTCCTCCTTTACGTCACTTTTCGGGGTTTTAGCACCAGTGTATTACAGGCGTGCCACACCGCTTTTTCTCGCGGCCTCTGCCACTGCCTTTGCAACCGCCGGCCCTACTCTTTCGTCAAAAGCTGCCGGAATAATATAGTCTGCGCTCAGTTCCTCATCTGAGATCAGGCCTGCCAGCGCCTTTGACGCTGCTATCTTCATCTCGTCGTTGATATCGCTTGCGCGCACATCGAAGGTCCCGCGGAAAATGCCCGGGAATGCCAGCACATTATTAATCTGGTTCGGAAAATCGCTTCGGCCTGTGGCGATGACTGCCGCGCCTCCCGCCTTTGCGTCCTCCGGGAAGATCTCCGGCGTCGGGTTCGCGCAGGCGAAGATGATGGCATCTCTGTTCATGGTTTTTACCATATCCACCGTCACTGCGCCAGGTGCGCTTACGCCGATAAATACATCCGCGCCTACAATCATATCCGTCAGGGAACCAGCCTTCTTCTCAAGGTTCGTCACATGCGCCATCTCTTCTTTTATGGAGTTCATACCCTTTTCACGGCCTTCGTAAATCGCGCCGTTTCTGTCGCACAAAGTAAGATGTTTTACTCCGTTTGATAAGAGCAGCTTGGCGATGGCAATAGCGGCGGAACCTGCGCCGTTGATGACGACTTTCACTTCATCCATCTTTTTGTCCACCACTTTGAGCGCGTTCATAAGTCCTGCCAGCGTGATGACCGCCGTGCCGTGCTGATCATCGTGAAAGATCGGGATATCACACCTTTCTTTCAGCTTTTTCTCGATCTCAAAGCAGCGCGGAGCGGCAATATCTTCCAGATTCACTCCGCCGAAGCTTCCGGATATCTGATAGATCGTCTCAACAATTGTGTCCACATCGCGGCTTTTAATACATAACGGGAAAGCATCCACATCCCCAAAAGATTTAAACAATACGCATTTGCCTTCCATTACCGGCATACCGGCCTCGGGTCCGATATCCCCCAGTCCCAAGACTGCCGTACCGTCAGTGACTACCAGACAGGTATTGTGGCGGCGGGTTAGTTCATAGCTTTTGTTTATATCCTTCTGGATTTCCAGGCAGGGCTGTGCCACGCCCGGCGTGTAAGCGAGGGAAA
>CAJUMT010000009.1:0-7646 GCA_910587495.1 uncultured Lachnospiraceae bacterium
TTTGTTGTCCTTATCGTGCCTGTCTAGCCATTTGCTGATGAGGTGGCAAACCACACCCGCTGCGACAGTCACTAGAAAAGTAATGACGACTTCCATTTGAACACCTCCTCCCGTTGCCAGGTATCGGTAGGACAACATGGAAATTATATCATGTGTTTTCAAATAGGTATGGCATTTTCTGCAAGCCATCAGGAGGGGAATTATGGATAGAAAAGCAATGGCGAAAGAAACATTAAGAATTTTAAACCAGGGGTATTATGAGCCGGAGGATAAAAATGAAGCCGGGCAAAAACCAGAAAAGCGGCAGATTATAATAAAAGACGCCGTAGAACAGTCCATTGGACGAAGCGTATTGATTTCTCCCGCGGAGGGGGAGAAAATTCTTGAAAAATATAATATATGTACAAAATGCAGCAAGACAGAGACAAGAGTTGAAAATATTTCTACGGTAGGGGCTGTCCGTATGCTGACGAATGAAGGAAAGTCGGATATCGGCGTATTAAATTTTGCAAGTGCAAAAAACCCGGGAGGCGGTTTCCTAAACGGAGCTAAAGCCCAGGAGGAGAGCCTGGCAGTATCCAGCGCCCTCTATCCCACATTGACTGCCCATGAAACGTATTACGAAGAAAATCGGGTGCATAAATCTATGATGTACTTGGATTATGCGATTTATTCCCCGGAAGTAGTTTTTTTCCGTGACGAAAGATTTCAGCTGACGGGAACGCCTGTAAAAGCTTCCGTGCTGACTTTGCCGGCGGTCAATATGGGTCAGGTGCTTTTGAAAGGGGAGAACGTACAGGAAGCCAAAAGAGTGATGCGCCGGAGAATGAAATTAGCTCTGGGGATTTTTGCAAAACAAAAAGCCAGGCATCTGGTGCTTGGTGCCTACGGATGCGGCGTGTTCCGAAACGACCCCGGAGAGATAGCAGCCTGGTGGAGAGAGCTTCTGGAAGAAGGGATGGGGCAGTATTTTGATTCTGTGTTCCACGCTGTTTTGGACAACTCTAAAGAAAGGCGCTGTATAAAAGCATTTCAAGGATAAATTCTGTGTTGTAACCTATATGTCCAGTTCTTTGAAATCAATCCATAGATCGTCATAGATATTGACTTTGATTTTATCCTGGAATGTATATGTGTTTATGATGGGATCAGGTACTTCCAGATAGTATACCGTTATCTTCTCCGTTCGTGGATCCACAATCCAGTATTCCCGGACGCCTGCGTTGGCATACAGATTCAGTTTGCGGATATAATCATGGCTGGAAGTACCTGGAGAGACAATTTCGATGATCCAGTCCGGGGCGCCTGTGCAGCCTCGGTCCGTCAGTTTGTCACGGCTGCAGATTACACTGATATCAGGTTCTACGATGTTTTTCCTGTCCTTGGACAGCTTGACTGCGAACGGGGCAGGAAATACACGGCAGACCCTTTTTTTCGCTTTCAGGTAATTACCGATTGTAATATGCAGCTCAGATAATATGGTCTGGTGTTTCCTGTTTGGGGCGGCCTGGTAATAGATCCGACCGTCAATCAACTCTGCCCGAACATTTTCCGGCAGATTGTAATAGTCATCTTCTGTATAGATTTTTTCCTGCATGGATGGCTGCGGCATGGGGATGCTCCCTTCTTAAATTAAGAAATCTTTAAAAAGAGTATAAAATACAGTTAGGAAAAAATCAACCGATAATCCTGCTGTTTTTATGACTCTTTATTATTTTCTTTCCCAATCCATCTGTTGTAAATGAACATACCGCAAACTACACACACCAAAGTATTCGCTGCAGAATCCAAGTCAATACCATTTATATTGCAGATCACATTGATGATTATATCAACAATCATTACTCCTGCTACTACGATGATTCCTTTTAAAAAATGTTTCATAACTTCATATCTCCTTCTAACAACAAATATGTATGTATCGCAGGATAGTATATCAGAAGAAACAGCAATTCTTTTAAAACAGTCGTAAAATGTCTCAATTAGCGAATAAGTGCGATTTTCCCTTTACAAAACACGCATTTATTCGTCATTTTCGCGGGCTAATGCTTGATACAAAGAATCACATACAGTATAATCAGAGAAGTAGCTCTCGAAAGAAGGAACATATTTAAGATGCTGTTGTCTTTTTTTCTGCTTTCCCTTGCCATTCGTAATGTGTGGCCGCAGCGCATGAGCCTGAAAGCATTTGCAGTGCTTTATATGCTGCTGTTGCTGGCCGGAATGCCTGTGACGCTCCTGTCCTGTATACCATATGGTCTGTTTGGTATTCTGGCGGCAGCCTGTATGTATGGGTTGGCTGTCTGCAGGGATACCGCACCGCAGAATGTCTGTATGAGTATGGTTGGATTTGTGCTTACCATTGTGACGGAAGATTTGTTGGCGGATTTACTGAATATGCTGATTCCCTTGCCTTTATTAAATCAGCAGTATTATTCTATTGTTGTCAATCTGATTCGTGTTTTGCTGTTTTATTTTATCACATTGCTTTGCGGCAGGCTTTTTAAAAAATTAGTATTGGCAGGAAAAGGTGTCTTACGCCTTCCGCAGGCATGGTATCTGATGGACGCCGCGCTGCTGCTCCTTATAACCATTTATCTGTTCGATGACTTGATACCAGGTCAAAATGGATCCGTGTTCAAAATGCTCTATAATAATGCCTTACATATTTCCGGATATTTGTTTGTTATGCTTTTTTTGTATCTGGCTATGCGCCGAACTTATCTAGAACAAGTACAGACAGAGGCAAAGCAGAAAGCCCTGCAGGATTTACAGGACTACACGCATAATCTGGAAAACATGTATAACGGACTGCGCTCCTTTAAGCATGATTATGTTAACATTTTGCTCTCCATATCCGGTTATATTGAAAATGGCGATATGGAGGAATTAAAGGAATTTTTTGAAAGCAAAATTTTTCCGACGAAGAATCTGATTGACCAGGGTGATTACAGGCTGCATCAGCTTGGCAACATTGGCGTTTTGGAAATCAAAAGCCTGCTTTGTGCGAAAATGATATACGCGCATGAATCGGGCATTGATGTCATAATTGATATTCCCGACAGAGTGGACGGCTTTCTGATGGACACCGTAGACCTGGCCAGGATACTGGGGATTTTTTTAGATAATGCGATCGAGGCTGCGCTGGAGGCGCAGACGCCGCAAATAGGCTTACATATCATTCAGAATAGGGTAGGCGTATCAATTATTATAAGCAATCGATTTCGTGATGAAGGCGTGGCGCTGCACAGGCTAAAGCAAAAAGGCTTTAGCACAAAGAACGGACATCAGGGGATCGGGCTTTTAAATGCCATGCAAATCATCAATTCCTATGACAATGTGCTGCTGGAAACGACAATACAAGGTGGTTGTTTCATACAGCATATGGAGCTTGCGGCCAGAAAGGAGTGACATTATATGCTTAACATCTTTGTGTGCGAAGATGATACCATGCAGCGGCGGACAATCGTAAAGATTATTCAGGATATCGTGCTGATAGAAGAACTGGATATGCAGCTTGCTTTAGATGCGGGAGATCCTTATGTGCTGCTTGATAAAGTCAGGGCCAATCGGAACACAGGCATTTATTTCCTTGATATCGACTTAAACAGCGACATGAACGGAATGAAACTGGCACAACAAATCAGATTGTATGATCCCCGTGGTTTCATCATATTTATAACCGCGCATTCAGAACTAAGCTGCATGACTTTTCAGTATCGGGTGGAGGCAATGGACTTTGTATTGAAAGACAACCCTGCCGAAGCAAAAGTGAAGATCAGGGAATGTCTGTTAAATGCATTGGAACGTCATACACTTCAGACGAACAGGACACATAAAGTCTATACGATTGAAACCGGAGGACGAAAGATCAGTGTAGATTATAATGAAATTCTCTTTTTTGAAACTTCCGGCAATATTCATAAAGTCATTCTTCATGCGAAAGATCATCAAATTGAGTTTCCCGGCACCATGAAAGAATTGATAAGTACATTAGATGATAATTTTGTGCGCTGTCATCGGTCATTTATAGTAAACAAAAATAATATAAAAGAAGCAGATGTTAAAAAACGGATCATCTATTTTGACAACGGAGAAACTTGCCTGATGTCCACGCGCAGGATGAAAGAACTCTGAAAACGAAACTCCCAAATACCGGATTTCTGTGACGGCGCCTGTGCAGAAAAATAATGAAAATTGCGCACACATTGTTCGGCCTTTTTGTGTTATAGTTGAATACAGAAAGAGGGGAAGAACATGCTTTTATTTAGTGAATACTTACGGGAACTTATGCAGACAAAGCAAATATCTGTTTCCGCACTGGCGAGGATGTCCGGCGTGGAGCGTACGCAGCTTTCAAAAACACTGACCGGTAAACGTGTACTACCATATCATATCTTGGATGAATTGATATATCATTTAAAACTGACTCCGCAGGAAGAGAAGCGGTTTCGTTCTTATTATGATGCGCAGTTTGAAAAAGAAGGCATCCGCAGATCCCGTGAATTAATCAGCAAGCTGTTCGGGAATCTGTCTTGCCTGGACTTTTCCGCTACAGCCTTTGAGGAAACCAGGCTGCTGATGAATCTTGAACAATATGTAGGTGAAAAATCTGTTTTTATGGGTGAAACAAATGTGCAGTTTTTATTGCGTATGGTGTTCTCAGAAGAAATGGTACGTTCGGACGCAAGGCTGGAACTGACTGTACCGCCTACGGATTCATTGCTGACTTCGGCATTGCTTTATCGTTATATGGACGAGAGAATGACCATGGAGATAAGCCAGATTATTTGTTTTGATGCATCCTCCGCAGGGGCGGACATTAATCTGTACAATTTGGAGTGTTTTTGCAGGATTTTTCCGATTTGTTTGCTCTCAAAGCAGCATTACCATCCATATTACTATTATGACAACAGAATTGTCAGCCGTTATAGCGATCCGTTTCCCTATTTTATGGTAACACACAATTGTGTGGTCTGCCTGTCGGAAGACGCTTCGTGCGCTTTGCTTTTACGGTCCTCGGACGCTATATCTTATTACCAAAGGTATTTCCGTTCATTAACCGCAAGATGCCACAGCCTGATCCAGTATACCGGAGATCCGCTGGAAATTTTAAGTTCTTATCAGCGCTGTACTGATCCGGACGGATTCTATATGGCTATGGATCAGCCTTGTTTTGGGAGGTTTTATTCGGATGAGTTTGTTTTATCCCATATACGGGAAGGAGTGCCTGCATTTGAACAGATTTTGCAGGCGGCGAAGGAGCGTTTTTCCCTTTTAAGATCCGTATCCCATTTTTACACGGTCTTTTCAGAGGAAGGACTTAAACGCTTTATGGAAAATGGAACATTGGATGACTATCCGGTTGAACTTGTTCCGCCCTTTTCTCCAGAAGAACGGGCATGGTTCATGCAGGAGCTGGCGGCTGCCATCCGCTCCGGAGATGTGACGGGATGCCTCTTCCGGGAAAAAATATTTCCTGATTATCTTGCCATGTGTACTTCCGCGGAGAAGGGGATCGGCTTTTTTACGACAAGTCAGTTTCCGTTATCTGACGGGCTTTGTTCCATCTGGATCAATGAATCGAATCTATGCAGGGCTTTTCACAGTTGGATGACCCATCTGCCGGGAAGCAGCCTGACGTACACGGCCAGAGAGACAGCCGATCGATTGGAACAGCTGGCGCTGAAGGGGAATGAAGCAAAATAATGGTTTACCGCCTGGCCGTCTTAAGGCGAAGACGGTGCGGTCGGCACAAAAATGAAGCAAAATATAAATGATGATGCAACCAGGCGGTATGGAGGAAATATCGATGTTAAAAAGAAGCATGAAAAGATTTATGGCGGGTTTATTATGCGGCGTGCTGCTGTGCGTGAATACAGGAACGGAGCAGGCCGTATATGCCGCGCCTGCGGCAGAAATCGCAGAGGGATCGGAAGCGGTAAAGCCGGAAGGGCAGGAATCCGTGGAGCCTGCAAAATCCGAAGGGCAGGAACCTGCGGAGTCTGGGGAGCAGGAACCATCGGAGTCTGAGAAGCAGGAACCCGCAGAATCGGAAGAATCAGGTGCTACAGGTGCGGAAAGCCCGGGAGCATCCGACGAGGGGGAAGCACCTGCTTCCGGGGAGGAACCGGAAGAAGAACCCGCAGGGGAGCAGGAAAGCGGCGGCACAAAGGCTGTGGATGACAGCGGGGAAGAACTGCCGGATGCTGCAGATACGGCTTCGGAAGAGGCGGCGGGAGATTTTACGATTAATGCAGACGGCGTCCTGACAGCTTATACAGGATCGGATACGGAGATTATAATTCCTGATACGGTAACTGCGATCGGAAATGGAGTGTTCTCGGGCAGGACTGATCTGAAAAATGTAGCATTGCCGTACGGATTAACAAAGATTGGTGATAATGCGTTCAAAGACTGTAGTGCGTTGGAGAGCGTCACGATTCCTGACAGTGTGAAAAGTATTGGAAATAGTGCTTTTTATAATTGCAGCGGCCTGAGCGGCGATCTGGTAATCCCGGACAGTGTGAATGAAGTCAAAAGCTATGCATTTTATGGGTGCAGCGGGTTTGACGGGACGCTGACGCTCTCGGATGAGATGACGGCGGTCGCTAATCATACGTTCAACGGCTGTACCAGGTTTACAGGGATATTAGAGATCCCTGACAGTATAAAGACAGTGGGATACGGCGCGTTTTATGATTGTAAAGCAATTTCCGGCGTTGTATTTGGAGCTGGGGTAACCCGTATTTATGTTGATTATAGCAGTAATGCGTTTAAGAATTGTCCCGGCGTGGAGACGGTCACATTTTTGGGAAAGGAACCTCCAATTGTTAACAATTCTAACTTATCGACGGTCAGTTACAGCGAGCAGGTTTCCCGCCTTTTTGGCAGCGACGGCTTTTCCGGCCTTACGACCATTTATGTTCCAGCAGGCAGCTATGGGGTGTATTCGTCGGCTTATGGAGACTTTTTACAGACGAAGACGAGGATAAAAGTAAAGAACACAGAGGAGTTTATCATTGAAAATCATGTGCTGGTCGCTTACATAGGGGATGATGCGGAGGTGACAGTTCCCGCAGACGTTAAGAAGATCGGGAACCATGCATTTTTAAATAACACAACATTAAAAAAAGTTATGCTGCCCGAAGGCCTGACGGAGATTGGGAGATCTGCGTTCCGTGGCTGCACGGTCTTGGAGAGTGTGAATCTTCCGGACGGAGTGACTGCTATAGGGGATAATGCGTTTTATAATTGCAGCAGTTTGAAAGGGACATATATGCTGTCGGGGGATTCGGAGATCCCGGCAGAGACGCGTGTGCTTTCAGAAGATCAGGGGAGTCCGACGTGGACATTCAGGCTGCCAAAGGATTTGGCCGGTCTGGGGAGCTATGCGTTTTATAACTGCAGCAGCTTAAACGGCGGTTTGGAGATACCGGATGGTGTAGGAGAAATTAAAGAATATACATTCCATGGCTGCAGCGGCCTGTCCGGGGGGCTGACGCTTCCGTCCGGGCTGGGCAGTATAGGGGAGTATGCGTTTTCAGGTTGTGAAAAACTTTCAGGTTCGTTGGAGATTCCTGACAGCGTAACCAGTGTAGGACAGTCTGCATTTTCAGGCTGTAGTGGGTTTAACGGCACGCTGA
>CAJUMT010000009.1:7746-37683 GCA_910587495.1 uncultured Lachnospiraceae bacterium
TCTGGGCGACAAGCAGTTCCGGCGGCTGCATTTCTAACCTTTTCGGAGACGGCTGTTTCTCTGCCCTGACGACTATCTATGTCCCGTCAGGGTGTTATGAAGCGTATTCGTCGGCGTATGGGGCATACTTACAGGCAAAGACAAAGATCAGGGAGACAGGTGCAGGGGACTTTATAATCAGAGGCGGAGTTCTGACTGCTTATATGGGAAATGAAGCGGATGTAGAAATCCCGAAAACTGTCACAGAGATCGGGGAAAGCGCATTCTTGAATAATACAGATCTGGAAAGCGTCACCTTTCCGGAAGGGCTGACGGCAGTCGGGAGAGCTGCGTTCAGAGGCTGTACGGCATTAAAAAGCATTGCCTTCCCAGACGGCGTTACTTCCATAGGGGATAATGCGTTTTATAACTGCACCAGTTTGGCGGGGATGCTCAGACTGCCAAAGAGCCTTGTCAGCCTGGGGAGCTATGCGTTTTATAAATGCAGCAGCCTAGGTGGCGGCCTGGAGATTCCGTCTGGCGTTGGGGAGATTAAAGCGAGGACATTTGAAGGCTGCAGTGGTCTGTCCGGGGAATTATCACTCCCGTCAGGCCTAGCTAGTATAGGGGAGTATGCATTTTCCGGCTGTGGAAAACTTTCAGGTTCATTGAGGATTCCTGACAGCGTGACCAGTGTAGGACAGTCTGCATTTTCAGGCTGTAGTGGGTTTAACGGCACGCTGACATTGTCCGAGAATATGCAGGCAGTTGCCAGTGGTACGTTTTCAGGCTGCAGCAGCTTTACAGGGACGCTGACCATCCCTGACAAAATAAAGACGTTGGACTATAGTGCATTTTATAATTGTAAAGAGTTTTCCGAAGTCGTATTTGGAACAGGGGTAACGAACATTTACATTTATAGCTATAGTAACAGCAATTCGGCGTTCCGGTATTGTTCCGGCGTGGAGACAGTTACATTTTTAGGATCCATTGTTCCTATTATCTATGATTCCATCTGGGCGACAAGCAGTTCCGGCGGCTGCATTTCTAACCTTTTCGGAGACGGCTGCTTCTCCTCCCTCACCACCATCTACACCCTGCCAGAATCTTTAGAGGCATACAAAACCGCATGGCGCAGCCATGTCCCGGAGAAGGTCGCGTTTTCTTCCGACACCATGAACCTGCGTGTGTCGAATTTCACTGCGGAATATGTCCGCAGCCATTCTGTGGGACTTAGATGGACGAAGTCGATCAATGAGAATGTGACGGGCTATTATATTTACAGGGATGACGTCCGTATTGCCGATACAGAAAATCCGTCCTGGGAAGACCAGGGCTTATCACCGGATACAGCGTATACATACAAGGTTACCGGCCATACGGTGTCCGGCGCTGAGACGGCGGCGGCGTCCCTTACGGTTACGCCCTGCAGACCTGTGGTCACGAAGATTTATACGGATAATACGTCGAACAAAGTCGGCAGTACCAACAGTTATCTCTATGCGCAGGTTCGGGATTCGGGCAATCTGAGGGCAGGCACGGGAAGATTTTATTATATAGGGGAAGACGGCGGAAAAATAAAGATCGGGACGGATCTGACGCAGTATGACAAGGCGTCAAAGGACAGCGCTGTTTTCAAAACTTTATGGGATGTAACGGCAGTCACGCCGGGCGCGTACACGATATGGTTTGAATTTACGGACACCGACCAGGAGACAGGATCGCTTTCCAATACGGTTACTTATGACAATTCCCGCCCTGAAGCATTATCCGGTGTAATAGCTGTCGGCGGTACGAACCAGATCGTTCTCTCCTGGTCGATGGCGCATGAAATAGACACCGCCAAATATCATATTTACCGCCGTGGGGAGGATGAAGATGAATTTAAGCTCCTTAAAAAAATATACGGCAGGGAGACGCTGAGTTATACAGACACAAAGACTTCCGTAGAGCAGAAATATTACTATTATGTTGTGGGAGTTAATTCCTTCGGGCAGGAAGGTGAAGCGTCAAATATCGCGGTGGCCGAGCCGAAGACAGACGGGGAAGCGCCCAAGGTCGTGCAGCTTACCCCGGCGAACGGAAGCATCATCGGGGGTGTCGTAGAGCTGTACGCCCAGGCGCAGGATAATGTAGCGGTGGTAGAGACCAGGTTATATTTGTCGCTGGATAAAGGAGAAACATGGACTGAGTTGGAGTCCATGAAAGGAAATTCCTGCCGGTTTAAAATATCTACCGCAGACTATAAGGACGCAGAGATCTATGTAAAAGGCGTAGCCTTTGATGCGGCAGGCAATAAAAGCGACGGGCTGACATACCATTATAAGATCGACAATACCGGCCCGGAGCAGGTGACGGGGTTGTCTTATGAGAGTACGGCCACGACGGTCACTTTAAAATGGAACGATGTAACAGACCAGGACTTCTCTTTTTTCCGCGTGGAAGAGCTGGCACCTGCAGGCCCGCCCAGGATCGTGCAGGACGTCTACCGGACGCTGGGCGTCAATATTTACAACCTGAAATCCGATACTGAATACAGCTATCAGGTAGTCGCTTACGACCAGCTGGGGAACCGGGGCATACCGTCGGAGGTGATTACGGTCCGCACTTTGAAGGATACGGTTGCGCCTGTGGTTACAAAAATGGAGCCTGAACCGGATTACTATAATCAGAGCATTGATGTGAAGATAACCGCCTCGGATAATACAGGCGTTGCGTCGATGGAGGTGCAGACGTCTCCTGACGCGGCTGCATGGACGGAATATGACACGGTTACCTTTGACACGAAGAGACAGGAAGAGACTGCCTCCCTGACAATCATGCTGGATGGCTTCGAGGAAGGAAATCTCTATGTCCGGGGAATAGCTTTTGATATAGAAGGGAACAAAAGCGACACGTCAGACCAGGCGCCTTATGTCCAATATATTGTTGACCGCACGCCCCCGGCTGCGCCGGAGGGCTTTCAGGCGGAGGCTGTCACAGGCGCGGTCGGGCTGAGCTGGGCGCAGGGCGCGGAAGAAGACCTGGACGGCTATATTTTGTATCGAAGCGTCGGCGGCGGAGCGTATACCAAGCTGGCGGACGATCTGCATGTGCTGAATTACCAGGATCGGTCCGTGGAGAAAAATACGGCCTATTCCTATAAACTGGCCGCATGCGACCGGGCAGGAAATATCAGCGAGACGGCAGAGCCTGTTTCCGGGATGCTTCCGGAAGATACTGTTGCGCCTGAAATTTTAAGCTATGCGCCGACGGATGAAAGTATGATAGGCATATCCAACAGCACGTTTCGTCTGATGGTCAGCGACAACTGGAAGCTTGACAGGGTACTGGTTACCTATACGGTAAATGACGGCACGGACGTGAAGACGCTGCTGGATGAGCGGAAGATTAACGATTATTATAAGGTACTCAGCGCGGCTCTTCCGATCCAGGAGCTGAAAGACGGCGATGTTCTTCATCTCGGCATTTCCGTCACGGACGCCCAGGGGCTAGAGGCTGTTAAAAGCATTTCCTATACGGCGGATCGGACGGCGCCGCGGGTAAATGGAGTGTCTGCAGAAGGCGATACGGAAAAGATTACGCTCAGATGGACCGGCAATGGAGAGGAAGATCTTGCAGGCTACCGCATCTACAGAAAGCAGGATACAGGCAGCTATACGATGCTCGCCCAAAGGAGCGCCGAGGGCAGTTCCTATGAATATCATGATTACAGCGCGTATCCAAGGCAGACTTATTACTATAAAGTAGAAGCGGTGGACCGCTATGGCAATACGCACGCGAAAGAAAGCAAAGCCGTCTGGCTTAAGGTGGAGCCGACGGTGACGGCGGCGCTTTCCTGCGATGCGGTCATGAAAAAGGGGACAGATTATTCCTTTAATGCATCCGCGTCCTTGGCGGATCTTGGTATCGTATCTTATCATTTTGATTTCGGAGACGGTGAAACGCTTTCAAGTGAAAATGCGAAAGTAGTCCACAGATATAAAGAGGCAGGTACTTACACGGTGACGCTGACCGTTTCGGACGAAGCCGGAAGCAAGGCGATAGCGGTAAAAGAAATTACGGTTGTAGAAGAACAGATGCTGGGAAGCGTCACGGTGAAGGCAGTGGATGCGAATGGCCGGGCGCTGTCCGACATGCCTGTCTACTTCGACCTTGACAATACATCTGAAAACGTGCAGTATACGGATGCCAAGGGGCGCGCGTCCTTTATCGCGAAAGCCGGACTGTATGCCGTGGGCGCGTACAAAGACGGTTTCCTCCCTGCGAAGCAGTCCGTGATCGTGAGGGCCAATACAGAGACAGCCATGGAACTGGTTGTGATAGAGGAACCGATCGTCACCGGTGATTTTGAAGTCCACAGGATGACGCTGGATGAGATCATCGCGGCGGGCATCGACGTGGCGGACCCGGCGAACCAGCAGATCGTAAAGATCACGCTTCGCCTTACCTATGGGAAAGAGCCGGTGACCATGCATATCATGACAAACGGTCGCAAGGTCTACTCAGATGAGACGGTGATCGTCAACACGGACAACGGGACGCGGAAACTGACACCGTCGGTGGTCAACATCAAAGACCCTGCGTTGTCTGGCAGCGGCACGGCAGGCGGCACCGGTGGCACAGGCGGTATCGACAAAGACGACAATCTGCTGATCGCCATTCTGGACGTTCCGGTGGAGGCTTCCTGTTTAAAAGAGTTTTTCGATGTGAAGCTTCATATTATGAACCATGCGGATAAAAGGTTTACGCTGACAAATAATAAGGTTACATTAAATGTTCCGGACGGAATGACGCTTGTGGAGACGGTTAATACAAGTGCCTCAAATACGATTTCCTTCGACAATCTGGAAGGGCAGGAAGAGAAGACACTTAACTGGACGCTGCGGGGTGACAAGGCAGGCGAGTATGACCTGGAGGCCTTCTATACCGCTGTACTTGACCAGTTCAACGCTCCGGTGGAAGCGGCCTTTCAGACGAAAGAGCCGATCAAAGTCTACGGGCTTGACAGCCTGAAACTCATAGTGGATATTGATAAATATATTCTTGACGGTGAGTTTTATTTTGATATGTCTCTGCAAAACAAAGGGGAGACAGATCTTTATCTGCCTTCGATGAATATTATGGACAATGTGATCGACGTCTATGAATATCCAGAAAGCGAGACGCCGGAGGGCGAACCTTTAAAACCGGAAGTTACACTGCTTAAAGCATTGCTGCAAAAGCCGGAGGAAGAGCCGGAAGAACTGGATCTTGACACTGTTGTCAAGACGCTTTCGCCCGGGCAGATGTACACGAAAAAATATATCTGCCACGACAGCATTACGACAGATTCTTTCGCCGCTTTGCAAAGGGCGGTCTATGAGATCGCCGGAGAGCTTGGCGTTGGGGTGGAGATCAACGTAAAGAGCATCGGGGATGAGCCGAAGCACGGTATTCTTGTCTCAGACGATAATAGAAAACCGATTATGGGCGCGGCTGTGAAAGTAGACGATGCGGAATATAAAAGCGACGTAGATGGTACTGTTAAAGTGACGGAGCTTGGATTCAGGACGGTGGAAGTCTCCGCCCCGGGCCGCCAGACGCGTAAGTTTAAGTATACGCTGGACGAGGGCAGAGTTAGGACATTCTTCCTTCCGAAAGATGATACGCCGGGGCTTCCGTATTTTACGATGATAGAAAATGTTCTTTGGGAAGAAGACTTTTTGACCCAGAGGCAGTATTACACGGAAGGCTCTGAGACTGAGGTGACTCTTGATGTATCGGCAAACTGGCGGGGGAAGACGCCGGGCAGATATGTCTTTTACCAGACGGACAAAAACGGAAAGGTGGTCAAGCAAAAGGCGGGCAGCGGAGAGACGATTACGCTAAAGCCCGGGAAAGATTTTAAGCCGAGGCTTAAAGTAAAGGCGGTGCTTTATGCCGCAGACGGAACCGCGTCGAAGCCCATTGACACGGGGATAGAAATCTCTAAAAAATGGGTGCCCATTGGCACGCCTGAAACGCCGGATCTGGATGAAATGACCTCTTTCACATTTATGCCTGACGCGGACGCCGAAATTACGGACGGTAAACTTAGAGAAGTACTTCCGATCAGCTGGCCGCTTAAAATGGGTAAAATTCCGGTTGACATAACGAGAACAGACGACGAGGAAGACGGCACTTATACATACAAGGTAACCATCGGCTTTAAAGACAAAGAGAAAGTGAAGGATGTGGAAAGCGGATGGGTGGAATTTAAAGACAACCTTGAAGAAGCCAGGAAAAATAAAGACAAAATGAAGCAGATGATCGATGCCTGGAATGACGCGCTGGATTCGGTCACATACGATTTTCAGGTTTCCACACAATTAAAGGCAATCGGTTATGCGGAAGTTCAGTTTAACGCTGCCGGCGACCTTGTGAAGTCGGAGGGCGGTCTGGTTATAGAAGGGTCAAAAAGCGTTAAGCTTGGGCAGACGTTCGTCGTGGGTCCGGTACCTGTCTATCTGGAACTGGAGCTGGGGGCGAAGATAGGCAGCACGGTGGCGCTTACCTATACGCCGGAGGAAAAGCTGCATATGACCGGCAGCCTTACGCTTAATGTCCCGGATATCACGGTCGGCGGAGGCCTTGGCGTCTCCGGCGTGGCTCAGGCCGGTGTGGAAGGTTCGGGCGGTATCAGTATACAGGTACTACCCAGCTTCACAGGGGATCTTGATATGTCCGTGGCCATCAAGTTAAAGCTACTCTTCTTTGTGGACTGGAAGTGGGAGATCGCCCACAGTCATACGCATCTTTGGGGCAAAGAAAAGGGAAGAAGTATAACTTCCTACGCGTTTGACCATATGTCCGAGGGGAACCTGTCGCTTTCATCCGACACTTATACGGATCAGAAAGCAGGCTGGAATGCTGCGGGACCGGTTCTGCAGGAATGGATTATGCCGGGTACGATGCCGGAGCTTTATACGGTCGGCGGCAAACAGATTATACTCTTCCAGACGAACATAGACGACATGGCAAGACTGGTCTATTCCGTCTATGAAAGCGGCGGATGGTCCGCGCCGCAGACTGTTTCGGATATTGAGACGGACGACTTGTATTATGCAGCGGCAGCATCCGGGGACAGTCTGTATGTCATCTGGCAGAAGTTTTCTTCAGAAGTGGATAAAACCGACGCTTCCGCCTATCTGAAAGAGGCGGCGGAAAAATCCGAGATCTATGCCGCGAAGTGGAACGGAAGCGGATTTGAGGAAGCTGTAAGGCTGACAGAGAATGCTTCTATGGATATGCTGCCCAAAATCGCGGTTCATGACGGCGGCGTGACAGCCGCCTGGGTCACGAACGCGGATCACGCGGTTCTGGGTGAAAGCGATTATACGATAAAGTATGCAGACTGTTCTGATGGTACATGGTCTTCCGCATCTGAACTTTTGAAAGGGCACGGCTCTGTCAGCGAGCTTTCCGTTGGCTATTGCGGTGATTCGCTGACCGCGCTTTATATTGAAAACGACAAAGTTTATTCCTCAGCGGGAAATGGTACTCCTTTGGAGCAGGACAGTATTGCAGGCGGGTTGCAGTTTACAGGGAATAAATTTCTCTGGAGTGTGGACGGCGTTCTTTATTCGTATACGCCGTCCGGCGGCGTGACGAAGTTCACGGACGGCACTGCTGCCGTCGGCGCGAATTACCGTATCATAAACGCTGGTTCTAAGACCGCAGCCGTATGGGTGGAAAACGAGAGCGGGCGAAGCATTATTTATGCGAGCATGCTGTTGGGAGATCATTGGAGCGACGCTATAGAACTGTTTGATTTTGACGGCTATAGCCTGTCGTTTTACGATATAGAGCTGTCCGAAAAAGGCGTCTGGTCGGTCATTGCAGACGCGGTGTCCGAAACCGGCGGGGAAGAAAAAACTTCTTTGATCTATAAAGAGAGAGAATCTGTCCGCGATATCAGTCTGGATTATGCTTTTGCGGACGAGTTCGGGTACAAGGATAATATGCAGCCGGTGGATATAGCCGTTACCAATTTCGGTGAGGATACGGTGGAAAGCTTTAACATATCTGTGACAAAGGCGGACGGAACAGTTCTTTATGAACAGCCGCATACTTGCAGGATCGAGCCTGGGGCGAGGGAAAGCTTTACATTTAATCTGGACGCTTCGGGAATTACAGGCGAGACGGAGCTTACGGTTACTGTGGATGCGGGTTCCGAAAGCGATTACGCAAACAATTCCTTCTCTATGACGACAGGCCGCGTGGATGCGGATATAAAATTGGAATATTATTACAGCGGAGACACTGTGATCATGGACGCCGTCGTTACAAACAACAGCCGGATCGGCGCGGACGCTGCGCTTCGCATTACGGAAGATGATGCGTCCGGCGCGGCGCTGGAAACAGCGGATCTGGGGACGGTTGTCTATGGAGACGAGATCCATCATACATTCTCCGTGGATATTTCCGATATCGATTTTCGCGGGGCGTCGGCAAAATACTATGTGTTTACGGTCAGCAGTACGCAAAATGATTACAACAGCCAGAATAACTCTGTCATCGGAATCATTTACAATGACGAGTATGTGCCGGAAGAGGATCCGGGAGAAGATGATCCTGCTCCGGACGATACCGTAAGCGTAACCTTTGACCTTAGAGGCCATGGGACGGCTTCGGAGGAATACGCAGGTTATACCGGGATAGAAGCCGGAAGCCGGATTTTCCGTCCCACAGACCCGAAAGCCGAGGGGTATCAGTTCACCGGCTGGTACAAAGACGCTGGCTGCACGGTCCTCTGGGATTTTGCAAACGATACCGTACAGGCAGACCTTGTGCTGTACGCGGGCTGGAAGGAAGAACAGGGAGAAAAACCGCCTGTAGTTGATCCACCGGTAGTCGATCCGCCAATCGTTGATCCACCAGTGGTCGATCCGCCGACAGATGACCCTGGAGAAAAAGACGCTGTAAACGTGACCTTTGACTTACGAGGACATGGAACCATGCCGGAAGGTTTTGCCGGATCTATAAAGGTACAGCCGGAAAGCAAGATCGAACCGCTGCCTGCGCCGAAAGCTGCGGGTTATGTGTTCACCGGCTGGTACAAAGACGCCGGATGCACGTCTTCCTGGGATTTCTCGACAGATACCGTGGAAGTTGATACGGTTTTGTACGCCAAATGGGAGATAAATGATGACTACGAAGGCGTCCGCGAGGATGACTTCCCCGCTGACGGGAATACCCAGGGGCTCTGGATTGCCGGTGTGAAGTCTTATACCTATACCGGGACTGCAATCAAGCCCAATGTGCGCGTTTATTATAATGAGAAACGGCTGAAACAGGGAAGGGACTATACCATCAGCTTTAAAAATAATAAAGCGGCGGCTGACGCTTCCGGAAAAAAAGCGCCGCAGATCATCGTGAAAGGCAAAGGCAACTACGCGGGCACGCTGAAAGAGACGTTTGAGATAAAGCGGGCCAGCCTGGACGTACCCTGCATGGTTGCTTCCGAAAGCTACAGGAAAGGCACGGTGTACACGCCTGCGGTCATGCTGGGCGATTATCTGCTGAAAGCGAAGACGGATTATACGCTGACCTACCATAAGGCCGAGGACGATAAATCTGTGATAAAACGTCCAACAGCGCCCGGCAGCTATATCATGCGCGTCACCGGAAAGGGAAACTGCGAGGGTACCTTTGATTTCCCATTTACGGTATCGGAAGAAGGCCCAGCCAGCATTTCCAAGGGGAAAGCGACCGTAGGCAGGATGGATTACAGAGGCGAAAAGCCGGAGGTTACTTTGTCCGTGAACAAAAAGGCGTTGGAATATGGAACGGATTACGAAGTCCGATTTTCCAATACTGATGAAAAGGGCACGGGAACGGCTGTTTTCATAGGCGTGGGGGATTATACAGGTACTTTGAAGAAAACCTTTAAAGTCAAACCTTACGTCCTCCGGGAGGAAAATATTTCCATAGCAGATCAGGCCGTTTATGAAAAAGGCGGCGCGCAGCCGGAAGTCACGGTGACAGTTGACGGGGTGAAGTTGCGTGCAGGAACCGATTACACCGTATCTTACAAAGGAAATACAAAGGTGACGGGAAATGCGAAAGCTGTTATAAAAGGAAAGGGCAACTACAGCGGAAGCCCGGCAGTATCTTTCGAGGTTGTGCCAAAGGATTTACGAGCCGAAGACATACGGATCTTTGTCTCCGACGCCGCGCCCGGGAAAACACCTGCGATAACTGTGTTTGATACAAACGGAAAGAAACTGTCCTCCGGCAGTGATTATACGGCAAAGGTGGATAAAGACGCCCGTACAGTGACGATCACCGAAGGCAAAAACCGCCTGTATACAGCCGATTCGCCGATTGTCCTGGAATATCAGGAGCTGGACAAAGACAAAGTGATCACTTCGGTTACATTGAATAAGAAAGCGGAGGATTTTCCGAAGAAATTCGAGTATACAGAAAACGGCGTCAGGCTGGATAAGAAATGGCTGACCGTGAAGGCCGGGAAATATATGCTTTCTCCCGATGAATTTGAAATCATTGACTGCATGAACAACATGCAAAAAGGAACTGCGACAGTGGTGATACGCGGAACGGGAGACTACGGCGGAACCAGGATATTGAACTTTAAGATCCAGTCCCGCAGCTTTCCGTCAGCGATCCGCTGGGTTACTTCCCTCCTTTCGGGGAGGGGAGTAACACTTACTCCAGCATTAACTGTATCTTAGACTTTACCACATCAAATGCCACGTCGTTCATACCGCTGTTGATGACAAGATCGGCCAATGCCCGTGTAGGCTCTACATAGAGGTAATGCATGGGCTTGACCGTTGTCAAGTACTGATCCACAATATTATCCAGATCCCTGCCGCGTTCTTTTACATCCCGCACGATCCTGCGCAGGATACGTTCATCGGCATCCGCTTCTACATAGATCTTGATGTCCAGAAGCTCCCGGATGCGCGGGTCAGCCAGAAGAAGGATGCCTTCCACCAGAATGATTTTTTTCGGTTCGATTCGGATCGTCTTGTCCGATCGGTTGTGCAGGCTGTAATCATAGACAGGACAGTCTACCGGCTGACCGTTTTTCAGCATCTTAAGATGTTTCAGCATCAGGTCTGTTTCCAGAGAATCCGGGTGGTCGTAGTTGACTTTTTTCCGGTCCTCAAAAGAAACTTCGTCCTGTCTGCGGTAGTAGTTGTCATGGTAGACGACTGCTGCCTCGTCTTTGAAATAATCTTTTAACCGGTTGGTGAAGGTTGACTTTCCTGAACCGGTTCCCCCTGCGATTCCAATAATCATACAGTTCATATGCTCCCCCCTTATCTTTTAATTGTTCATTAATTGTTGCAGGTCTTTATAAAATCCCGGATAACTGATACGCACACAGTCGGCGTCTTTGATCAGAGTCTCCCCTTCGGATGCGAGCGCCGTGACGGCGAAAGTCATGGCAATTCGGTGGTCTAATCTGCTGTCAATGATGGTTCCATTAAGCGGGGGGCCGCCTTCTATGATCATACCGTCTTCGGTGCCGGTGACTTGTGCGCCCATGGCGCGTAAGTTCTCCACCATTACCTCAATCCGGTCAGATTCCTTGACTCTTAGTTCCTGTGCGTCTTTGATGACGGTTGTTCCCTTAGCAAAGCAGGCCAGGGCGGCTACAACCGGAAGTTCATCGATCAGCGCAGGGATTACGGCTCCCCCTACAGTCGTCCCATGCAATTCGCTGTGGCGGACGAGAAGGTCTGCCGTCGGTTCACCGTTTTCCCGGCTTTCGTTTAAAAGTGTAATGTCCGCCCCCATATCTTTTAAAACCCGTAAGATGCCGTCCCGGGTGGGGTTGACGCCGACATTTTGCACCAGGATTTCAGAACCAGGGACGATCAGCCCGGCGGCGATAAAATAGGCCGCGGAAGAGATGTCCCCAGGTATTTGTATTTTTTGGGCGTGCAAAATAGGTTCCGGCAGGATTTGGGCGGTCGTCCCTTCGCTGGTGACGGAAGCGCCGAAATGCTTCAGCATAAGCTCCGAATGATTTCTGGACAGATAAGGTTCTGTCACGCTGGTGGGACTGTCGGCATAAAGCCCTGCCAGCAGGATGCAGGATTTGACCTGGGCGGACGCTACTTTGGATCTGTAGTGGATGCCGTGAAGGGAAGTCCCTTTTATCCGAAGCGGCGCGCAGCCGTTGCCGCGCAGGCTTTCAATTTTTGCGCCCATAGAAGAGAGCGGTTCTATGATCCGTTTCATGGGGCGGGACTGGATGGAAGCATCCCCGTTTAATTCTGTCGTAAAGGACTGTCCTGCCAGGATGCCTGCGATCAGCCGGGTGGTCGTCCCGCTGTTGCCCGTATCTAATATGGAAGCGGGCTTATGTAAACTATGGAGTCCTTTTCCGTGGATCAGGATTTCTTCCCCTTTATTCTCAATTTCTATCCCAAGCTTTCTAAAACAGGAGATTGTGGACAGGCAGTCCGCTCCCTGTAAAAAGTTCGTCACCTGCGTCGTCCCTTCTGCGATCGCTCCTAACATAATGGCGCGGTGGGAGATGCTTTTGTCCCCGGGAATCGTGACAGCGCCCTTTAATGCTTTTGCTCTTTTGAATGTCATAATCATCTACCTTTCATAGATCACATACTTGTGCCTGCGCAGAATATCCACCGCCTGCTTCATGGACTGTTCGTCATAAAATTCAATCCTTAAAACTGCCTCTATAAACTCACGGTTGTGGACGATGCCGATATTTTTCAGGCTAATCTGGTTGCTGGCCAGGATTGTGGCCAATGTGGCGATTCCGCCTGCTTCATCCACCATCTCACAGTAAATCTCAAAGATGCGCTGAATCGGGCCGTTTCCTTTTTCGGGAAGACTGTTCCTGTAATCGCTGGAAGTTTCAAACAGATGATAGACCGCGCCTGCTTCCGCATTGTCCAACTGCCTGCGGATCTTGTCCAGGGAGTGGATATAATCATTTAATATAGAAGAAATGTTTTTCCGGTTAGTCATGCAGATCTGCTCCCACATCTCCGGGGAAGAAGACGCGATCCGCGTGATATCTTTGAATCCGCCTGCTGCCACCAGTTTCATGATACCGTCTTTCGTATCGGAATCCCTAACCAGATTTACCAGGGAAGACGCGATGATATGGGGCAGATGGCTGATGCCTGCCGTCACATAGTCGTGGGTCTTAAAGTCCAGCACCAGCGGCAGCGCCTTTAAGCTTTCCACAAAATCCCGGTACTGATCTACTGCCTCCTGCGGCACTTTGGCGGCGGGCGTGATCATATAGTAGGCGTTTTCGATCAGAATCCTTTTGGAATTGGCATAACCGGTTTTTTCCGATCCAGCCATCGGATGCCCGCCGATGAAATTTGTTTCCATATCAAGTTCGCTTACCCGGGCGTGGATGTCGCATTTGGTACTCCCCACATCTGTAATGATGCAGGAAGGCCGGATGAGCGGCTTTAATTTTTCCAGATATTTTTCATTGTCTGCCACCGGCGCACACAGGAATATATAACCGCAGTCGCCGAAATCTTCATTGACACCGTCCGGGATCCGATTTACGACGCCGTCTAAGACTGCCTGTTCCACAGAAGCGCGGGTGCGCGAAAAGGCGATGATTTCTGCTTCCGGATAGAAATGGCGGACAGCTCTGGCGATAGAGCCGCCGATCAGGCCAAGGCCGATAAAACCGATTTTCATAATAATTTCTCCTCACAGTTTAGCACGTTAATGTCTTTAAGTATAGCACGGTTTGGGAGAAATGGGAAGGTTTTTGATATCGCCATTCATGGTTTGGTTATTTGTCCCCGTTTCAGCCACCGTCCTTGTGGTTTCCTTCCAAATCATTTTGTGGCCGCTCAGGGTAAGCTTTATCTTTCCAATACCACCATTTCAATTTCTCCGGGTCGCGCTCTTCATTTTCTGCAAAGTACACCGCGCAGCGATATACATATAGCACGCACCGGTCATCCTGGAATCCTTTTTTCAGGCAGTCTAAATGATACAGTTCTTCTGGGTCTTTTCCCCGCAGGTCCGAGATACAGCGGATCCCGATATCGTGCAGATGTTGTTCCATATTGGCGCCCACGCCTGGTATTTTCCTTAAATCACTCATGATGCATCCCTCCTTGCATTGATTATAGCATCTGCGCGGCAGAAATCAAGAAGGCTGCCAGGCCGGGACAACATAACGATTGTGTAAAATTTTCTTCAGGTGAAAAATAGATATAGAAAAGAGATCTCTTTTTGTGATAAAGTATAAATGTCCAATTCCTGCGAAGACTGGGGTAACAGCGCTGACAAAGATGGAAGCCCTTCCTGGTAATGAAATCCGGGCTTTTGTTTCGGGCGTATAGGGTATGGTAAAACTGCATTTCAGAAAGGAAATCATGATGGGAAATGAAAACAGGAAAGAAATTGACGCGGCTCTTGAAAGGAAAAAGGAAAGAGAGGCCTGGCTTGATAAAATCAGGGGAAGCCTCTTTGGCGGGGCTGTGGGGGACGCGCTGGGATACCCGGTCGAATTTTTCGGGGAAAGTGAGATTTTCTTAGAATACAGCGCACAGGGAATTAAGGAATATGCCCTTGACAAGGAAAGCGGGAAAGCCCTGATTTCAGACGATACGCAGATGTCGCTCTTTACGGCGGACGGCATACTTGTCGCTGACACCAGGCTGTCTATGCGCGGCATCGGCGGCAATCCGCACGATTATGTAGCGGATTCTTACATGGACTGGCTGCTTACGCAGGAGCAGAGTTTTGAAAAAGCCCAGAGGATTCTTCGGGGATCCGGGGGAAAACATATTTCATGGCTATTGGATGTGCCGGAGTTATACAGCCGCAGAGCGCCCGGAAATACCTGTATATCCGCCCTTAAGGGAGGAACTTTAGGCAGCATAGATGATCCGCAGAACAACAGCAAAGGCTGCGGCGGGATTATGCGGGTGGCGCCGCTGGCTCTATGGTATGGTTTCCATGGGGAACTCGAAGAACTTGACAGGGAAGGAGCCAAAATTGCGGCGCTTACCCACGGGCATCCCCTCGGTTATATGAGCGCTGCCGCCCTTGTACATATCATAAACCGCATTGTTTATCCAAAGCGTGAGATGACGCTGAAAGAAATTGTGCTGGAAGCGAAGGAAACAATGGTGGGGCTGTTTTCCGGTGAGCCTTATTTAAACGCACTTGTCCGGATGATGGAGCTTGCCGTTTTACTTTCTGAAAATGGAGAGGGCGACCTTGACAATATCCACAGGCTTGGCGAAGGCTGGGTTGCGGAGGAGACGCTAGGCATTGCCATATACTGTTCCCTGAAATACCAGGATGATTTTTCCGCGGGGGTCACAGCGGCTGTGAACCACGGCGGCGACAGCGATTCCACGGGAGCGGTTACGGGAAATATTCTGGGGGCGCTTTGCGGCTATGAAGCGATAGAGGGAAAATGGAAACAGAGCCTGGAGCTTTCCGATGTCATCCTTGAGATGGCGGACGACCTATGCTATGGCTGCCAGATGGATGAATACAGCCATTATGAAGATCCGGACTGGATCCGGAAATACATCCATATGCGATGGAAGGACGGCATGGACATGGAAACGCCAAAAACAGAATTGATTGCCGTAAAAGGCGATATTACGGGGAATCATGATGTTGACGCCATTGTAAACGCTGCAAATACAAGCCTGCTTGGAGGCGGAGGCGTGGACGGGGCAATCCATCGCGCCGCAGGCCGGGAGCTATTGGAGGAATGCCGTCTCTTAAGCGGATGTGAAACAGGGAAGGCGAAAATAACAAACGCATATAAGCTTCCCTGTGAGTATATAATCCATACGCCGGGGCCGCGTTGGCGCGGCGGGAATAAGAAGGAGCGGGAGCTTCTCGTTTCCTGTTACCGGTCCTGCCTGGAGCTTGCGGTAAAAAAGGGCATAAGGAAGATTGCGTTCCCGTCAATTTCCACAGGGATATACCAGTTTCCGCTAGATGAGGCGGTAAAGATTGCTGTCTGCACGGCAAAAGAATTTGTTTCGGAACATCCCGGAGAACTTGACGTCATCAAGTGGGTGCTGTTTGACAGCCGGACATTTGATGCGTACAGGGAAGAGCTGGATCATTTACTTTATACAAACCAAAAATTTCGTGGGGATTGACATATTTGCAGACTTTGCGTATAATAATAACAGCAGGTAGGCAACTACCTTGAAAAGTAGTCCGTTCCCGGTCATGCGGAGAATAAACAGACCGTGTAAACGTGGTTCGCTCCCGGTCACGCGAATAATAAATAGACCGTGAAAAAGTTTTTAAGCCTCTTGCCCCGAAAAGGCAGGGGGCTTAACTTATATAAGGAGAAATGCCGCCTATGGAAATTTTGACAGGAAGCCTGTATTTTGTATCTGATGATTTTTTTACAAAGATACAAGACTCTTATCTGAAAGTCAATTATGAGGATACGAAACGTCCTCATTACTTTGCCTTTAAAGATAGTAAAACAGGGCTGTATTGGTTAGTCCCATGTAGTTCAAAAATAGAAAAGTTTGAGCGTCTGATACTGAAAAAGCAGGAACAGCACAAGCCGACAGACACGATTAAAATTGTGAAAATCTTTGGCCGTAAAACTGTACTTCTCTTTCAAGATATGTTTCCTGTGACTGCAGGATACATAGACGGTCAATATATAAAAGGCGGTCAGCCTGTAAGGATCGCAGATCCTAAACTGGTACAGGAATTAGAAAAGAACGCAAAAAAAATAATCAACCTGTTACATAGAGGAGTACGTTTTACTCCAACACAGCCGGACATAATCAAAATTGAGAAAATTATGTTAGATGAATTGCAGGGTGCAGAAGAAGCAGACGGAAAATAATTTAGCAAAGGTGGACTTCTCGGCTAATCGTATAATATGAACCTGGTTCTGGCGCAACCTCCCTTTTAAAAACCAGTTGCAATCCTCAGCAGGATTATGAATTAACTTTAAACATATCGTAAATGTAAAGATAGTGTGGGGAGCCAAGGCCATCACGACATTGGAAAGTTATATTAGAAGTGGGGTGTTATTTCAACACTGCAAAATCAAATCACACAGTCTATAGGGGAGCTTTCAGATGATAGTCTGATTTTTATTCTTGATATGATACAGCGGTTTGTGGTGTCGGCAGAATCAAAGCATATGAATATAAATCATGATGTTAATGCAAAGGGGAAAAAACGCAGGCTTGGAAATATGAAGGGCCAGAAATTTATTGCGGATGGTCATGACATTGATGAATGTAATGATGAAATTGCCAGATTGTTTGGAGCGGAGAAGATATGAAGATTTTACTGGATATACATATTGCAATGTTGAAAAACTCATTTCTTTTTATAAGTCATATTTTTAGAGCATAGGGCAGTTTATGAACCTGTTGGTACAGGTTTGTATCTGCCTTTTTTGCGCTGCGGGGATTTTGGATGGAGGTCGGCGTTGGAAAACCCGATCATTCATGCCATATCCATCAGTACCTTTCCGTAATTTGTAGGTCGGAAAATCTGATTGTAAATACGGCAAAAATGTAGTAGGATATTTACATAAGTATGCAAATCTCTGTTTTGACAACGAAAGCAGAGCATATGTAAAAACTGCTGTTAGTATCTACCGTATCCTCTTAGAGCGGAATGTATGCAGGGGAGAAGATACAGGCATGGGCAGTACGGCAGATAAATACCGGGCGGCGTGGACGGATACCTGAAACCCGGAGAAAATGTACAGGAGGTTTTTAAAAAGAATGAAACGAAGATGGAAGAAACTGATGGCGGCGCTTTTGTGCGGCGCAGTCCTGTGTACGAATACAGGGCTTACGCAGGCAGTCCTGGCGGCGGAGGCCGGGGACGTGGCAGAGGAAATGATGGCGCAGGGAGACGAAGCGGAGCCCGGGGAAGTAGAAGATGAAGCGCCAGAAGCAGGAAAAAACGGTGCCGACGAGACAGAAGCCGGGGCGGTATCCGCTGGGGAAGATGAAGATGCCGCAGCAGATGCGACGGAAGAAAACGGTACGATTTCGGGCTATCAAGGGGGGTATGACGGAGAACCGGATGCTGTAGACGGTTCTGGTGATGTAATCCTCTCGGGGAACTGTGGGAAGGATGGAGATAATGTAAAGTTTGTGCTGGACAGCGATGGAGTGCTGACGATCAGCGGAAGCGGGGAGATGGCATCGTATTATCCATCTGTGAATTCAAATGCGCCATGGCATAAGGAACGTTACTCGATTAAAACAGCCGTGGTGGAAACCGGCGTAACGAGTATAGGGAATTATGCGTTTTGGAATAGCAGTTTAACAGGCATAAGCTTGCCAGACAATGTAACGAGTATAGGGGAGGAAGCATTTGCAAGCTGTAGCGGATTAACGAGTGTGAGAATTCCAAACAGTGTGACGAGCATAGGGAGAGGTGCGTTTTGGAATTGCTTTAACCTAAAAAGTGTGAATATTCCAGATAGTGTGACGAGTATAGGTGTAATTGCATTTGCAAGATGTAGAAGTTTAACGAGTATGAGAATTCCTGCCAGTGTAACGAGCATAGGGGAAGGTGCGTTTCAAGATTGCAGCGGATTAACGAGTGTGAGTATTTCAAGCAGTGTGACGAGCATAGGATCGGGTGAGGAAAGAGAGAGCGGTGTGTTTTCTGGCTGCATAGGCTTGGAAAGTGCTGGACCAATTGGAGGAGGCTATAACTATGAATTTGGATGGGAACAAAACATACCTTCGGGTGCGTTTAAAGGTTGTTACGGATTAATGAGTGTGAGAATTCCTGCCAGTGCAACGAGCATAGGGTCAAGTGCGTTTCAAGATTGCAGCGGATTAACGGGTGTGAGTATTCCAAGTAGTATGACGAGTATAGAGAATTATGCGTTTAAAGGTTGCAGCGGATTAACGAGTGTGAGAATTCCTGCCAGTGTAACGAGCATAGGATCTGGTATGGGAGTATGGGAAGGTGCGTTTACTGGTTGCATAGGCTTGAAAAGTGCTGGACCAATTGGAGAAGGCTTTGACTGTGAATTTGGATGGGAACAAAGCATACCATTTACAGCATTTGCGGGTTGTAGTGGTTTGACGAATGTGAGAATTCCGAGTAGCGTGACAGATATAGGGGATTGGGCGTTTGATGATTGCAGCGGATTAACGAGTATAAGCCTGCCGGACAATGTAACGAGCATAGGGGATCATGCATTTTCAAGATGTAGCAGTTTAACGAGTGTGAGAATTCCAAGTAATGTGGCGAGCATAAAGGGAGGTACGTTTGAGGGTTGCAGTAGTTTAACAAGCGTGAGAATTCCAAGTAATGTGGCGAGCATAGAGGGAGGTGCGTTTGAGGGTTGCAGTAGTTTAACAAGTGTGAGAATTCCAAGTAATGTGGCGAGCATAGGAACAGGTGCGTTTAAAGATTGCAGTGGTTTAACAAGCATCTGGATTTTAAATGCGGATTGCACTATGCATTATGCTAATATGTATAATTTCCCTGAGAATGCAATTATATACGGCTACGCAGGCTCCACCGCCGAGGCCTATGCGAAAAAATACGGCAGAACTTTTGCACTCATTGAGGAGACGCCATCTCGCAGCGAGGAAGAGATAACTGTACCTCGTGGAAAGTATCAGTTCCATGTTGTCGATCAAAACAGAAACAGCCTTTCAGGCGTGCAGGTGACTTATGATGATCAATCACAAAAGACCGGTTCTGATGGCCTGGCAACTTTTAATCTTTTTACGGAAGGCACACCGTCGGTGTCTGCAGAGCTGGATGGTTATATAACATGGAGCAATGCCAACAGCAACTGGGAAAAATCTGACACACATTACGAAACAATCATTCTTTATGAAGAATCTCTCGGGAAATACAGGTTGTCGTCATGCAGGTACTCAAACTCGAAAAATATGAGCCTCAGTACGGATCTGCTGACAAAGACGAAAACTGTAAGCCTCGGAAATGATCTCCCTCTTGCGGGGAATTTGGATTTTGGAAAATTTTACATGACATGCCGCGCGAATATTACAGAGGGCGTCACGCGTTATGAACTGTGGCAGGGAGAAAAGAAAATAGCCGATACGGTAGACGGCAGTTTCCCCGAGCTTTTAACAGACAGTTTTTCAGAGGGTGCGGACTGTTTTGTCCGGGTAATTGCCGATACAGGGGAGACAGTGGATACTGCTGTAAATCTGAAATTCAAAAAACAGAAAATTAATAAAGACACAGAAATCTCTCTGGATGGCAGCTCTATAAAGTTTAAAGTTGCGGATGATGTTCCTTTTGTTGGCGGAATGGATTTTAACTTCCAAATGCCGATCCTTATGCAGGTGACGTGTCAGGCAACAGAAGACAAAATCCAGGTGGGACTAAATGTCAATGTGAAAGGAGGAAAAAGCGAAGAAGAGCAATTAAAAAAGGCAAAAGACCTGATCAGGGACATAAAGAGAGCCGGAAATATAGATGTGGGGAAAAAGCTGACAGGAAAACAGCAGGAAATATTCCAATCTCTGATAAAAGATAAAAATGGATTTACATTTCTTGAAGACGGCGAATCAAATGTGCTGGGGTATCTGGAAGCGGATCTTGGAAGCAGTACAGCCAAAGGACATGTTATGTGGCAGTGGAAAATCAACCCTGTTAAATTCGGTTATACCGCCTGGGTTTGGGTTGTGCCGGTAACTGCAAATGTAGAGCTAAGTCTGGAAGGAGGGGTGCTGGGGGAAATAAGTTATGACTGGAAGAACGCCACGCTGCTGGGAATCGTGGATATAAACGGCTCGGCGGAACTCAAAGCTTTTGGAGGCGTTGGGGTCAGTACGTTTGTGGGGGCAGGCGCTTATGGCAGCGCAAAGCTGGAAGGGCTGATACGGATTCTGGGTACGCCGTGGGGCCCCCAAAGCTTGAATCTGACAGGAGAACTTGGCCTGAAGGCATATGCAGGCCCCTTTACATATGAGCGTCCTTTTGCGCATAATACCTGGCAGCTTTATACGGCAAATACAGTCCGGGGTCTTTCTTTGGACAGCGGAGGCAGCTGGATAGACGGAATATATGATGCGGATGCGTATCAGTTCCATGATCTGGGCTATCTGTCGGAGGAATCTGCATGGATGGGCGCCCCGGCTCTACGCGCCCGCGCGGCGTCTTCCGGCGGCGTATCTTCGCTTCTGGCGGATACATACCGCAATGCGCGGCCGGTGATGGCGGCTGGCCGGGACGGTATCTATGCGGCTTTCCTGCGTGCCGATGCGGCTACAGGGCAGGTATATACGGCAGTGACAAAATATGATGGTACGAGCTGGGCGGAACCGGTGCGGGTGGACGATATGGCTGTCATGGACGGCAGTCCTGCGCTGTGCGTGGATGAGGGCGGTGCAGTTTGGCTTGCATATACCCGGACGGCGGAGGGAAGCGGGGATACTTCCCTTCTGGACTATGCGGAAAATCAGAGTATCGTGGTCGGTTCCATTGATCCGGAGACGCTGAAATTTAAAAAAGAAAAAGTCTATCCCGGCCAGGGCTATGCACGCCTGCCGCAGATCGCGCTGGTAAGCGGGTCTCCTGCGCTGGTGTGGGCGGATTCCGATGTGGCGGATGATAACAGTGTATTGTATCCGGCTTCCAGCCATGTGTGTGCTGCTGTCTGTGAAAACGGCGTCTGGAGAGAGGCAGAGACATTGGGAGAAATAGACAGGCCGGTCGGCAGCCTCTCCATCGGAGAGAAAGACGGCGCATTGGCCGTAGCTTATACAGCCGACGCGGACGGAGATTATAATACGGCGGAAGACCAGAACCTGTACTGCCTGACAGACGGCGGGCATACACTTCTGGCGGAAGGCGTGCAGGGCCGCGTGAAGTTTGGCGTATTTCCGGGAGCGGACGAGGCGGATTTTATATGGAATGCGGATGGATGCCTGGTTACGGCGGGAGGCCTGCAGGTGGAAGCGGCAGGAGTTTCCGGGGAATACGCTCTCATGGACGACCGCGTCTACTACAGCGCAGCCGGAGAGCAGGGCGCGCAGTTGATGGAGCTTTTGTATGCCGATGGAAGATGGAGCGCCCCGGTCGTACTGGATATAAATGAGGAAGGGCGTTATCTGGAAAATCTTTCTGTGGTGCGCTGGAATGGCACAGATTATGCCCTGGGCATGAATACGCAGGTGGAGGTCACGGCGGAGCATGTAGAGGACGCAAAGAATCTCGTATGGATGGCTGTCGGTTCAGTCAGCGACCTGAAACTGGAAGAGGTTGACTATAAAGCAGAGGGACTTACAGCCGGTGAAGAGATGCAGGTGACGCTGTCGGTCACAAATGGCAGCGACCATACGGTAGACAGTATCACGGTCGGATGGAGTACACAGGAAGGGACTTCGCCGACAGAAAAAACTGTAAGCATCACCCTTCTGCCCGGCGAGACGGGGGATATCGCTCTGACGCTGACCTGCCCGGAAAAAGTCACAAACTATATATTTACAGTCAGCGAAACCGGGGCGCAGGATCAGGATACCCGGGATAATACGTTGTCCATAAGCTTTGGTTATCCGGATCTGGCGGTGAAGCTGGAAGAGCAGCAGATCGGGCAGGACCGGCGCCTGGCCGCCATTGTGACCAATGAAGGGGTCATGCCCGCGTCAGGGCGCCTTCAGTTCAGTGATGCATCAGGGAAGGTAATTGAAGAAAATACATTTGAGGCGCTGGTTCCCGGGGACAGGTTCATCTATATTTGCGCCGCGCAGATAAAAGACGGCGATTATACAGTCACACTTCTGTGCGACAGCGAGGATTTGTATACGGACAACAATACAGACACAATACATGCCGGGGCGAGATGGGCGGAAGAAGCCCTGCGGGCCAACATCACCGGGCTTACCATGGCGGACTCTGTGTACACTGCGGCGGCGGTTTCCCCTCAGGGAACGATAAAAGCGGAACTCCCAGACGGCACGGACGTAACAGACGGACTGACTTTCACATATTCCTACAGAGGGACAATGGCGGATGGAAGCGTCTATGAGCCGACGGAGCAGCCGCCGGTAAATGTCGGATCTTACACGCTGACAGTTTCTGTAGCGGAAAATGCCTATGGATATGGCGGCACGCATGAATATCCGTTCACGATTGCAAAGGCAGGATTGAAAATTACGGCGGAAGATAAGACAGTCCGCACAGGCGACGCACTGCCTGGAACATATGCCTGCCGCACGGAAGGCCTTCTCGGAAGCGACGTATTAAAGACAGAGCCGTCCGTTACCTGCACGGCTGAAAATACGTCTGTCGCCGGGGAATACCGGCTGATCCCATCAAATGCGGATGCAGGCATGAATTATGACATAGAGTATGTGGAAGGGAAGCTGACGATTGCCACGTCTTTGGAAGAAAAAACATATACAGTAACTTTCCATATGAACGGGCATGGCATTGCGCCTGAAAAATATACGGCGGTCAAAGCCGGAAACACGATCACAGAACCGACTGCTCCTACAGAAGACGGCTATGTCTTCACCGGCTGGTACAAGGACAGCGCATGCACGACGTTATGGGATTTTTCAAAAGATACCGTAAATGCTGATACGACTCTGTATGCGGGCTGGAGGGAGTCAGAGAAGACCGCGTATACCGTGATCTTCGACCTCCGTGGCAGAGGAACCGCATTACCCGAATACACCAGTGCGGATTATACCAATCTCCAAAAGGGTAGCACAGTCAAAGAACCGACTGCCCCAACAGCAGACGGCTATGTCTTCACCGGCTGGTACAAGGATTCCGCTTGCCGGACTCTCTGGGATTTTTCCAAAGATACCATAGATGCGGACACGACCCTGTACGCAGGCTGGATTTCGGAGAGCGAATATGAGGGCATACTTCCGGGAGATACTCTGGCTGCGGGCAACCGTGACGGCTTCTGGGTCGCGGTGATTAAAGATCACATTTATACGGGAAAAGCTATTAAGCCAAAGGTGCATGTATACGATCAGGAACGTCGGTTGGAAGAGGGCAGGGACTATACCCTTACATATAAAAATAACATAAAAGTACCTGTCACTGCTGGTAAGAAAGTTCCAAGTGTCACAGTAAAAGGGACGGGCAATTACAAAGGTACTATCTATACAGTCGCTTTCGTGATCAATAAAGCCACGCTGGACGAAAGCCACCTGGCTTATACGGCTGCCTATCCTAAAGGGAAAGCCTATACGCCCGCCGTCATAAAAGACGACGTCCTCCTGAAAGCAAAGACAGATTATGTACTTACCTATAAAAATAACGACACAGGCAAGGTGAAGAAAAAAGCGCCTACG
The DNA here is from genome assembly GCA_910587495.1 of uncultured Lachnospiraceae bacterium. Lineage (GTDB taxonomy): Bacteria > Bacillota > Clostridia > Lachnospirales > Lachnospiraceae > Hominiventricola. Next base: position 32,013 of record CAJUMT010000009.1, read on the forward strand.
AAAGAAGGCAGCTACACGATGCATGTCAGTGGAAGGGGAAGCTGTACTGGGGAGTTTGACGTCCCCTACAAAGTAACGGCTAAGGACGGAAGCATCAGCATCACCAAAGCGAAAGCAGTCATGGCGTCCATGATTTACAGGGGAGCCAGGCCGAAAGCGACGCTGACGATCAAAAATATCGGCACGCTCAAAGAAGGTACGGACTATACCGTCCGCTATGCCAACATCGGTGCGAAAGGCACGGCGACCGTTATATTTACCGGGACAGGGAAATACTCCGGTGTTCTTAAGAAAACATTCAAGGTTAAAGCGGCGCCGATCGCGGACGGAGACGTCACTGTGGCGGGAAGCGCCCCGTACCAGAAGGGCGGTGCGAAGCCAGAGATTTCCGTTACCGTGGACGGCGTGAAGCTTACCATGGGCGTAGACTACACGGTCAGCTATAAGAACAACAAAAAAGTCGGCAAGACAGCGACGGTTACCATAAAAGGAAAGGGGAATTATAGCGGAAAAGTGACCCGGAAGTATCAGGTCAAGGCGGCGGAGACGGCATCAGGCGCTGCAAAGGATGATGTATTACAGCCCGCATACACGGAGCCTGCAGCAGCCGGACTGTAGGGAAGCAATACAATAAAAAAGATCAGACAAAGGACGGCAGCCTTCCCGGTTGCCGTCTTTAAAAAGCGGATGTTTTGAAAATTGAAAAAATATCGTAGTTCCATACAAAATCGGGCTAATTATTTAAACATGCTGGCTTTGCTGGTAGAGGGCAGTCAAAGAATCTTGAAGGACTTGTGAAAAGTTAATGTGATTATTTTCAGCGAAGGTATTGAGCCATGCAGGAATGGCAAGGTTTTTCTTGACTGTTTTTTCACCATACTTTTCAGCATAGGCATCCATATCCAGAACCAGCATACTTACGAAACCACCAGGATCAGGGGTAATGCTTTCTAAAGGGCTTGCTTTGGGTGCGGGTTTTCCGTCTTCCAGTTCGTCAAGAACCCAGCCAGATGCGGCGTCTATACCCATAAGGATAGCGTCTGCCAGCGAGTCACCTTCACTAACGCAGCCGGGAAGGTCTGGAACTTCAACAGTAAACCCGCCTTTTTTTTCTTCACAAGGATAAAAGCAAGCAGGATAAGTTAATTTCATAGAAGAATCCTCCTATTGCCATCCATCGGCTAAGATAATTTTCTCTATTTCCCGGAATTTCATGATGTAACCTCCTGGCAAATATACTATACACATAATGTGCATAAAAATCAAGAAGAAAAGTGGACTACAAACACTCCCTTAAACCCCTTTGCGGAAAAAATTTGACAAACAGAAAATGGTATATTACACTGATATAGTTATGAAAAATCAGATATATTAGTTAAAAATATACCAGGAGGCACAAGAAATGAAACACAATTTCCGAAAGATAGAAGGAAAATGGCAGCAGAAATGGGAAGACGCCGGGATTTTTAAAGCGGTGGATGGAAGCGACAAGCCAAAATTCTATGGTCTGGTGGAATTTCCTTATCCCAGCGGGGCAGGTATGCATGTGGGGCATATCAAAGCCTACTCGAGCCTGGAGGTTATTTCCAGGAAGCGCAGGATGGAGGGGTACAATGTCCTGTTCCCAATCGGGTTTGATGCGTTCGGTCTTCCCACGGAGAATTATGCCATTAAGACAGGCACCCATCCCAGGGTTATCACAGATGAAAATATTGCAAAGTTTACCAACCAGCTTAAAAAAGTAGGTTTTTCTTTTGACTGGGACAGAGTCATCGACACGACGGACGAGGACTATTATAAATGGACCCAGTGGATCTTTTTAAAGCTCTTTGAGCATGGCCTGGTGTTCAGGAGCAAGGCGTTGGTCAACTATTGCCCATCCTGCAAGGTAGTGCTTTCTAATGAGGACAGCCAGGGCGGAAAATGTGATATCTGCCACAGCGATGTGGTGCAGAAATCCAAGGACGTGTGGTATCTGCGCATTACCGAGTATGCGGATAAGCTGCTTGAAGGGCTGGACCATGTGGATTATCCGGCCAATGTAAAGCAGCAGCAGGTGAACTGGATCGGCAAGTCCACCGGTGCGTTTGTGAATTTTACGCTGGAGGGGCTTAATGAGCAGATGGAGATCTATACGACCCGGCCTGATACGCTTTTCGGCGTTACTTTTATGGTTATTGCGCCGGAGCATCCTCTGATTGACAAATATGCGGATCGCATTAAAAATATGGACGCTATTGAGGCCTACAGAAGCGAGTGTGCGAAGAAGACCGAGTTTGAGAGAACCCAGCTTGTAAAAGACAAGACGGGTGTAAAGATAGACGGAATTGAGGCCATAAATCCCATCACCGGAGAAAAGATTCCGGTATTTATCGCGGATTACGTTATGATGGGCTATGGTACAGGTGCGATTATGGGCGTGCCTGCCCATGACCAGCGCGACTATGAGTTTGCGAAGAAATTCGGAGCGGAGATTATTGAGGTCATCAAAGGCGGAGACATCTCGGTGGAAGCGTACGCCGGAGACGGGGAAATGGTAAACTCCGGTTTCCTGAACGGCTATACAAATAAGAAAGAATCCATCGCCCGTATGCTGGAGGAGATCGAGAAAATGGGCATCGGTCATGCGGGCGTGCAGTTTAAGATGAAGGACTGGGCGTTTAACCGCCAGAGATACTGGGGCGAGCCGATTCCGATCATCCACTGCGAGGACTGCGGCGTTGTTCCCGTACCTTATGAAGAACTGCCGCTGCGCCTGCCGAAAGTAGAGAATTTTGAGCCGGGCGCCGAAGGCGAATCCCCGCTGGCGAAGATCGAGTCCTTTGTGAACTGCACCTGCCCTAAATGCGGTAAAAAAGCAAGGCGCGAGACGGATACGATGCCGCAATGGGCCGGCTCTTCCTGGTATTTCCTGCGTTATATTGATCCTCATAATGATCAGGCGCTGGCGGATCCGGAGAAATTAAAATACTGGATGCCGGTAGACTGGTACAACGGCGGCATGGAGCATGTGACCAGGCATGTGATTTACTCCCGTTTCTGGCATCATTTCCTCTATGATATCGGTGTGGTTAATACGCCGGAACCTTATGCGAAGCGTTCCATTCAGGGGCTGATCTTAGGGCCGGACGGCGATAAGATGAGTAAATCCAAAGGAAATGTGGTTGATCCTCTGGACATCGTCAATGATTACGGCGCGGATACGCTGCGCACTTATGTGTTGTTTATGGGCGATTACAGCGCGGCGACGCCCTGGAATGACAATTCTGTCAAAGGATGTAAGCGTTTCCTGGAGCGTGTGTCCGGTTTTACCGATATTATTTCTGATGATAAAGAAACCGAAAAATTAGAGACGGCTTTCCATAAGACGATCAAAAAAGTATCTTCCGATCTGGAAGACATGAAGTTTAATACGGCGATTGCCGCTTTGATGACGCTGACCAATGATATCTATGGTCTCGGAAAAGTCAGCAAAGAACAGGTGCAGACATTTGTGAAATTGCTCTGTCCCATCGCGCCCCATGTGTGCGAGGAAATCTGGGAAGCAACAGGCGGAGAGGGATTCCTGTCTTTACAGCCTTGGCCGCAGTATGACGAGAGCAAAACGGTAGACGCCCAGACCGAGATTGGCGTACAGATTAATGGAAAACTCAGAGGAACTGTTGTGATCCCGACCAGCGCGGAGAAAGAAGAAGTATTTGCCCTTGCCAAAGCGGATGCAAGGATCGCGTCTCTTACGGAAGGTAAAACTTTTGTAAAAGAAATCTATGTACCTGGCAGAGTGGTGAACTTTGTGGTGAAGTGAGCTGCGGGGCAGTTCACTTTCGCGGCAGTCGCCGAATATCCGTGCAAGCACGGCTGCCTGGCTCGTTGCTCGCGAAAATGAACAAAAAAACTTGCTATTTTCTCCATCCTTTAGTATAATTCTGACATAAGGGTGAAAACACGAAAGAACACCCTATTAATGTATTGGAGGAAATGCTATGAACGTTTACACAACAGACAGTATCCGCAATGTGGTTCTTTTAGGACATGGCGGGAGCGGTAAGACCAGCCTGGTCGAAGCGATGGCGTATGTATCCGGTCTGACCGGACGTATTGGAAAGGTCACAGATGGAACCACCATCAGCGATTATGATAAGGAAGAGATCAAACGCAAGTTTTCCATCAATACTTCAGTCGTACCGATTATTTGGAAAGATACAAAGATCAATGTTTTAGATACACCTGGCTTTTTTGATTTTGTAGGTGAGGTGGAAGAAGCAGTGGCGGCAGCCGATGCGGCGATCATCGTGGTATCCGGTAAGGCAGGAGTGGAAGTCGGAGCGGAGAAAGCATGGGAGCTGTGTGAAAAATACAAATTGCCTCGAATGTTCTTTGTGTCTGATATGGATGTGGACAATGCTTCTTTCCGTGAAGTAGTAGAGAATCTGACAGAAATGTATGGCAAGAAGATTGCGCCGTTCTATCAGCCGATCCGCGAGAATGAGAAGTTTGTAGGTTATATTAATGTCATGAAGATGGCAGGCCGCCGTTTTACAAAAAACGGACAGCATGAGGAATGTGAGATACCAGAGTACAGCCGTGCCAACCTGGATATTTACAGGGAAGCCATGATGGACGCTGTGGCTGAAACCAGCGAAGAGTTTATGGAAAGATATTTTGCGGGAGACGAGTTTTCTGTCGGTGAGATCCGTTCGGCTATGAAGATGAATGTGGAAGACGGAAGCATCGTTCCGGTTTCCATGGGTTCCAGTACAGAGATTCATAATATTCATAACCTGATGAATGATATTGTGGAATTGTTTCCGTCTCCGGACAAAAAAGTATGCGCGGGTATCAACGCAAAGACCAATGAGATCTTCCAGGCAGATTATAATTTCTCCAAAGCAAAATCTGCTTATGTGTTCAAGACGATTGCAGACCCGTTTATCGGAAAATACTCTCTGATCAAAGTATGTTCCGGCGTCGTCAAGTCTGACGATGTGCTGTATAACGCAACTTCCGAGTCAGAGGAAAAATTAAGCAAACTTTATGTGGTTCAGGGTAATAAGCCGATTGAAGTGCCTGAGCTGCATGCAGGAGATATCGGTGCGATCGGAAAAGCAAGCTGCAAGACCTGCGATACTCTGTCCACAAAAGCAACGCCTGTGATTTATGGAAGGACTGAGATTTCCAAACCGTATACTTATATGGCTTATCAGGCAAAAAAGAAGGGCGATGAGGACAAGATCTCTCAGGCGCTTGCCAAGATGATGGATGAAGACCTGACCATCAAGGCAGTGAATGACGCCGAGAACCGTCAGACGCTTCTTTATGGTATGGGTGACCAGCATTTGTCCGTGATTACCAGCATCCTTGCAGAAAAATATAAAGTGGAGATTGAGCTGACCAAGCCAAAAGTTGCTTTCAGAGAGACTCTTCGGAAAAAATCCGATGTGGAATATAAATATAAGAAACAGACCGGCGGACACGGACAGTACGGCCATGTGAAGATGACTTTCGAACCCTCCGGTGATTTGGAGACGGCTTATGTATTCGACCAGATGGTAGTGGGCGGCGCGGTGCCGAAAAACTACTTCCCGGCAGTGGAAAAAGGTATCCAGGAATCTGTACTGAAAGGGCCTTTGGCCGGATATCCGGTTGTCGGTGTAAAAGCAGTGCTCTATGA
>CAJUMT010000010.1:0-576 GCA_910587495.1 uncultured Lachnospiraceae bacterium
TTTGCTTCATAGAGCCTGGTGGCTTCCTGCTTAAGAGTATGCTTCATCTCCGCCTTATTCTTACAGTTTAGCCTTTCTACACTGACAGGCTCCACCGGAATAATGGGCGTCAACGATTCATTCAGTCCGGTCAGATCCCATTCATCCGGCTCCTGATCATCTCCCACAAAGGTATCTACCGTATTCTCCACCACATCAGAAATCATCTTGTAGATAGAATCCCGCATGCTCTCACCGTCTAACACTCTCCTGCGCTCTGCATAAATGACTTCCCGCTGCTCGTTCATGACCTGATCGTATTCCAACAGATTTTTACGGATGCCGAAGTTGTTATGCTCGATCTTCATCTGCGCCTTCTCAATGGCATCGCTCAGCATCTTGTGTTCGATCTCTTCGTTCTCCGGAACGCCCAAGGCGTTAAACATTCCCATAAGCCGCTCGGAACCGAACAGCCGCATCAAATCATCTTCCAGCGAAATATAAAAACGTGATTCACCCGGATCGCCCTGACGTCCGGAACGTCCTCTTAACTGGTTATCGATACGTCTGGCTTCGTGGCGCTCCGTGCCGATGATT
>CAJUMT010000010.1:586-36643 GCA_910587495.1 uncultured Lachnospiraceae bacterium
TGATTTTAAGGCCGCCCGCCGCCTTTGCCTCATCATCCAGCTGAATATCCGTACCACGGCCTGCCATATTGGTGGCGATGGTAACCGCCCCATGCTGCCCGGCTAATGCTACAATCTCGGCCTCGCGTTCATGAAACTTAGCGTTGAGCACTTCATGTTTGATGCCTCGTTTGGTAAGTAAACGGCTTAACTCTTCCGAGGCCTCAATAGTGATTGTACCCACAAGAACCGGCTGCCCTTTCGCATGAGCCGCTTCAATGGCATTGCAGACGGCAAAAAGTTTCTCTTTTCTTGTCTTGTACACGGCGTCCTGCAGGTCCTTACGGGCCACGGGACGGTTGGTGGGAATCTCGATGACGTCCATACCGTAAATGGCGCGGAACTCCTTTTCCTCCGTCAGCGCCGTACCGGTCATACCGCTTTTTTTCTTGTATTTATTAAAAAAGTTCTGGAATGTAATAGTCGCAAGGGTTTTGCTCTCTCTTTTTACTTTTACATGCTCTTTCGCCTCGATGGCCTGATGCAAACCGTCTGAATAACGACGTCCCGGCATGATACGTCCGGTAAACTCGTCAACAATAAAGATCTGATCGTCCTTTACCACATAATCCTGGTCGCGGAACATCAAATTGTTGGCCCGAAGCGCCAGTTCCATATTATGCTGAATCTCCAGATTCTCCGGGTCCGCCAGATTCTCGATCTTAAAATACTGTTCTACTTTCTTAATACCGTCTGCTGTCAGATGGACGATCTTGTCCTTCTCATTGACAATAAAATCCCCCGTCTCCTCGATTTCCTCTCCCATGATGGCATCCATCTTGGAAAATTCCTTGCTGGCCTCGCCTCTTTTCAGCGTGTGAGCCACATAATCACACAGCTCGTACAGCTTCGTGGATTTGCCGCTTTGCCCGGAGATAATCAGAGGCGTGCGGGCTTCGTCGATAAGAATCGAGTCAATCTCGTCAATGATGGCATAATGAAGTTCCCGCTGGACAAGCTGCTCTTTGTAGATGACCATATTGTCGCGCAGATAGTCAAAGCCAAGTTCATTATTCGTAATATAGGTAATATCACAATTGTATGCTGCCCGGCGCTCCTCTTTTGTTGAACTGTTCAGCACCACGCCTACGGTCAGCCCCAGAAACTCATGCACCTTTCCCATCCAGTCCGCATCACGTCCGGCCAGATAATCGTTGACCGTAACAATGTGTACCCCTTTTCCTTCCAGGGCGTTCAGATACGCAGGAAGTGTGGATACAAGGGTCTTTCCTTCACCGGTGCGCATTTCCGCAATACGGCCCTGATGGAGTATCATCCCGCCGATCAGCTGCACTCTGTAATGTTCCATACCAAGCACACGCCTCGCCGCCTCGCGAACCGTGGCAAAAGCTTCCGCCAGCAGATCGTCCAGAGTCTCTCCATCCGCAAGCCTCTGTTTGTACTGCCTTGTCTTGTCTCTAAGTTCTTCATCGCTTAGAGCCTGGATACTCGGCCGCAGCTTTTCGATCTTATCTATGGTCGGATCGATCAGTTTCAGTTCCCGTTCGCTGTGAGTTCCGAATATTTTGTCAAATATCTTCATGCTACTCTCCTATCCATCGAAAACTAATTGCACCTCATTATAACATAGATACGGGATTTGGCAAATGCCAAATCCCGTATTTTTCATTTCGATGCGCAAAAATACCATAAAAGACAAGGCTTTTTTATAAATCCGGTTCCATAATACCGTAAGTGCCTCCCTTTCTTTTATAAACCACATTGATCTCGTCCGTCTCCGCGTTGACAAAAGCGAAGAAACTGTGACCCAGCAATTCCATCTGTACGCAGGCGTCTTCCGGATACATGGGCTTGATGTCAAATTTCTTCGTCCGGATGATTTTGACTTCCTGATCTTCCGAATCTTTCTCCATAAACTCTTTCTGGAAATTGCCGCCGCCCTGATGTCTTGCAATCAGCTTATTCTTATACTTGCGAAGCTGACGCTCGATGACTTCCTCCACCAGATCAATCGACACATACATATCAGTGCTGGACTGCTCCGAACGGATAATGTTTCCCTTGACAGGAATCGTCACTTCAATCTTCTGACGCTCTTTCTCCACGCTCAGGGTTACATGTACTTCCGTATCGGAAGTAAAATAGCGTTCCAGCTTTCCTAACTTCTCCGTCACTGCTGAACGCAGTCCGTCTGTAATGTCGATATTCTTTCCGCTGATGATGTAACGCATAGAATCACACTCCTTTGCTTTTTTGTTTATATCATATCATTTTCCGGGCGGTTCCGCAATAAATTTTAGTACTTTTTCATAATTCATGGTGCCGCCGAAAAGATCCAGGGCGCTGCCGATCGTCACATGCAGCCGACCCTTTCCCAATTTCTTTAAAAGCCGCAGATCCTCATAGCTGCTCACGCCTCCTGCATAAACCACAGGAAGTCCTTCCCAGCTCCCCAGAAGCTCTGCCAGGGGCGCCTCGATGCCCCGTGCTTTTCCTTCCACATCCACAGCATGCACCAGAAATTCCCCGCAGTGTTCTGCCAGTTCGGACAGGACAGACAAGGATATCTTCACCGTCGTAAACCTCTGCCAGCGGTCAGTGACGATATAATAGTCGTCTCCCTTTCTTCTGCAGCTCACGTCCAGTACCAGACGCTCTTTTCCCACAACCGCTTTCAGTTTCAACAGATTATCCCAATTTATCTGTCCGTCTTTAAATACATAAGAGGTGACAATCACATGGCTGGCGCCCGCATCCAAATAACCCGGCGCATTATCCGCCCGAATGCCTCCGCCCACCTGCAGGCCGCCCGGATAAGCCTCAAGAGCCAACAATGCCTGCTGCCTGGTCGCTTCAAAATATTCGGAACCTTCTTTGTTCAGCAGGATAATATGGCCGCCCTTTATACCATTCCTTTTATAAAGTTCTGCATAAAAAGCCGCATCCTGCCCGGAAACAAAATTTTCCTCCGCCAAATTGCTGTCATCTCTCAGAGTTCCCCCTACGATCTGTTTTACTTTTCCGTTATGTATATCAATGCATGGACGAAACTCCATCTGTATGTACCCCTTCTTCTGCCGTTTTAAAAAAGAGCGCTGCTATACGCAGCGCCCTTTGGGTCTTTTGCTACGGTGCCACTGTGTCGTCTTCAACGCCGTCGCCGTCCGCGTCCATTCCATCTCCTCCGGTCACGTCATTGACCAGGTCGTCCACCACGTCGTCGGAATCCTGACCGATCTGCTCTAACAGACCGTCGCCATCCACATCCGTATGGTCATAGACCCCGTCCCCGTCCGTGTCAAAAAGGATATCGTCAATGTTTGTGCCATTGCCGCCTGTATCCCCTTCGCCGGTTCCATCCGCTGCAGTGCCGTTTCCGGTATCATCTGGGGCGACGTCGTTCTTCGAGCTGCCACATGCAGTGACAAAAAGCAGTGTCACCAGTAACAGCATGCCAATACAATACTTCTTTAACTGTTTCATAAATGTCTCTCCTTTTAATTAAAATTAAAGATGCAAAACAGTGTTTGACCTGCTGTTACTAATATGGACAATTTCATTTTATTTATTCTGTTTTTTTTAATTTTATAAAGATTAACCCTGCGCTTCTATAACATCGGACATTTCATAGTATCCCGGCTGCTTCCCTGCCAGAAATTTAGCCGCCTGCACGGCGCCTTTTCCGAAAATTGCCCGGGAGTAAGCCCTGTGGCTGAAAGTAATGACCTCATCTGTTCCGGCGAAAATCACGTCGTGGTCTCCCACGATGGTGCCTCCGCGCACAGCGCTGATGCCGATTTCTTTTTCATCCCTCTTCTGGCGCTGGGTGCTTCTGTCATACTTATAGGTATACGATCCGTCCAACGCCTCGTTGAGAGAATCTGCAAGCGCTATAGCTGTCCCGCTGGGCGCATCCAGCTTTCTGTTATGATGCTTTTCCACAATCTCCATGTCAAAGCCCGCAGGAGCTAAAACCTTCGCAGCGTCTTTTAAAAGTTTTAAAAGCAGATTTACCCCTAAAGACATGTTGGCAGATTTTAAAACAGCCACTTTAGTACCGGCCTCTTTGACCGCCTCTAACTGTTCCTCTGAAAGCCCTGTCGTGCAAAGTACCATGGGAATACCTCTCTCCACGCCGAACTTCAAAAGTCCGTCCACAGCTTTAGCGGAAGAAAAATCAATAATTACATCTGCTTCCACATGGCAGTCCTGTGGGTTCGTATATACAGGATAATCCTTATCCTTATTGTCTGACAAATCGATGCCTGCTACTGCCTCGATTTCTGTATCTTCTTTGATCAGATCGCTGATCACACGGCCCATATAGCCGTTACATCCATGTATGATTGCCCTGACCATCAGTTTTCTCCTTTTGCCTTGATGCCGAAATCCTTCATGGCTTGCCGAAGCTTTTCTTTATGTTCTTCTTCCATAGGAGTCAGCGGCATCCGAAGAGGACCCGCCTCCCATCCCAGCATGTTCAAGGCCTCTTTAACCGGGATCGGATTCACTTCACAGAAAAGACTTTCAATCAGCGGAAGAGCTTTTAGCTGAAGCTCGCGGCTGCCTGCCACATCTCCTTCCATAAACTTTGCCACGATATCATGGGTCTCTCTCGGCGCAATATTTGAAAGAACTGAGATCACGCCTTTTCCTCCCAGCGACAGAAGCGGCACAATCTGGTCGTCGTTGCCGGAATAGATGTCCAACGCGTCCCCCGCAAGCTGCGCAATCTTCGCCACCTGGGAAATATTACCGCTGGCTTCTTTTACAGCAACGATATTCTCCACATTATGGGCAAGATAAGCAATGGTTTCCGGCGTGATATTGACGCCCGTACGCCCTTGTATGTTATACAGGATGACCGGAATTTTCACAGAATTGGCAACCTTTGTAAAATGGGAGATCAATCCCTTCTGGGTTGCTTTGTTGTAATAGGGACTTACCAGCAAAAGCGCGTCCGCCCCGAACTTTTCCGCCTCTTTAGACAGATAGACCGCAGTCTCCGTGCAATTAGAACCCGTACCTGCAACAACCGGCACCCTGTGCGCCACTTTTTCCACTGTAAAACGGATCGCTTCAAGATGCTCCTCATGGCTCAGCGTAGACGCCTCCCCTGTGGTGCCGCAAATAATAATACTGTCTGTTCCATTCGCAATCTGATACTCCAGAAGCTCATGAAGCTTTGGATAGTTCACTTCTCCTGTCTCTGTCATAGGAGTGACAATCGCAACTCCTGCGCCTGTAAAAATTGACATAATTTCTCCTCCTGGTAGTCTTTTGTTTAGTATATGGATACTTACTCTTTCAGTGCAGATATCTGATAAACGCCGTCGGCCCACTCCATAATCTCAGGGCAAAGCCGGATGCCTGTAAAGATAAGCTCTGTACCTTCAGATGCTTCTTTAAGAAGCGCATGGATATCTTCCAGATTGACAATCCCATGCTCCAAAAGTCCCAGGATCTCGTCCAATATCAGTACATCGCACTCGCCGGTAGCCAGCACTTTCTTGGCAAAACACATACCGCTTTTCATATTCAGTATTTCTTCTTCCTGTTCCTGTACGGCCAGGTCCTCAAAAGCCGCCTCCCTGCGTTGAAAACGGAACAGCTTGATCTCAGGCTCCAGCCGCTTTACAAAACTTAATTCCTCCGGCTGACGTCCTTTCAAAAACTGTACGATAAAAACCGACCTGCCTTTGCTGGCTTCTTTGATCGCCTGCCCTATGGCTGCCGTCGTCTTACCTTTACCGCTTCCAAAATAAACCTGTAATGTTATCCCATTCATAGAAGTATCCCCACATTCCCGAACATGAAACAAAAAAATCCTCTGTATTTGTCTATCTTACACTAGCCTTGGAAGAAATGCAAGTTTTAATCCAGATATTCCAGCTTACTTACGGATACTTCATAGGCAACTCTGCGCTCGCTTTCCTCCTCATCTATCTTTTTCATGTACTCGCGGCTCTGGATTCTGCCCCAGATCTGCGTATGGCCGCCCACCTCAAATCCAGACGCAAACCGGGCATTTCTTCCCCAACAGATACATGGAATATAATCTGATTTTCCGTAGGGCCGGTTTACCGCCAGAAGGATGTCCGCGATTTCTCTGCCAAGAGGCGTCTTTCTGTAGACCGGCATCTTACAAATAAAGCCGTCCAAAAAGATCTGGTTGGTCTTGGCATTCTCCACTTCTTCTTCAATAAATTCCAATTCCCTTACAAACACGGATAACACCAGCCTGTTCTTTTTTTCCTCGTGGCGATTGTAAGACCGGAACTGCCCGGCGGCGCGAATATACAACCCCCGGTAATCCTCGTTTACGTCGATCAGCCTCTCGGAAATCATCAAGGGTATCACGTCGCAGGAATCACTCAGCCGTTTTACCGATACATTCAACATATAGAAGCCTTCCCCAAAGACTTCGTGGCTGAAAGAAAAGTCTGACACGACCTCTCCTACGATGGACACCTGGTTGTTTTCAATTATCTTATCTGACATAATTTTGTTCTCCCTTCTCTTTGACGAAGTGTCTCTTCTCGTATTTTGTCTATAAAATATATTCAGCGTTTCTCCCAAATATTCCAAAAAAAATATAAAATATTCAAATTTAATAAAATACTTGTTTTCCTGGGAAAATATGATACACTATTAGTTTTGTAAGACATATAAATCCAATCCATACAAAAATAATGAGGTTTTTAATCATGAAACGTGAAGATGTAAGAAATATAGCAATCATCGCCCATGTAGACCACGGTAAGACGACCCTGGTAGACGAACTGTTAAAGCAAAGCGGCGTTTTCCGCGCCAACCAGGAGGTTGCAGAACGCGTCATGGACTCCAATGATATTGAAAGAGAACGCGGAATCACCATTTTATCCAAAAATACAGCCGTCTTTTATAAAGGCGTAAAGATCAATATCATTGACACTCCCGGCCATGCAGATTTCGGCGGGGAAGTGGAACGCGTGCTTAAAATGGTAAACGGCGTCATCCTCGTAGTAGACGCTTTCGAGGGTTCCATGCCCCAGACCAAATTCGTACTGAAAAAAGCATTGGAACTGAACCTTCCGGTTATTGCCTGCATCAATAAGATTGACAGACCGGAAGCTCGACCCTCAGAAGTCATAGACGAAGTGTTAGAGCTTTTGATGGATCTGGATGCTTCCGACGAACAGTTAGACTGTCCTTTTGTGTTCGCCTCCGCCAAAGGCGGCTACGCGACTCTTGATCTAAAAGATGAAGCGAAAGATATGACACCTTTATTCGATACAATCCTGGACTATATACCAGCTCCCGAAGGCGACCCGGAAGCGCCCTTACAGATTCTTATAAGTACTATCGACTACAATGAATATGTGGGCCGGATCGGTGTTGGAAAAGTGGATAACGGAACCGTTCGCATTAACCAGGAAGCAGTCATTGTCAACCACCATGAACCGGATAAAATAAAAAAAGTGAAAATTAGTAGACTTTCTGAATTTGACGGTCTTAATAAGGTGGAAGTAGGGGAAGCCACCGTAGGAGCTATTGTGGCAATCTCTGGTATTGCCGATCTCCATATCGGCGATACCATCTGCTCTTCGGATGTACCAAACGCCATTCCCTTCCAGAAGATTTCCGAACCCACCATCGCCATGCAGTTTAACGTAAATGATAGTCCTTTAGCCGGCACCGAAGGAAAGTATGTTACTTCCCGTCATCTAAGAGACCGTCTGTTCCGGGAGCTGAATACCGACGTGAGCCTTCGGGTGGAAGAAACGGATAATACGGACAGCTTCAAAGTTTCCGGTCGTGGAGAACTCCACCTGTCCGTGCTGATTGAAAATATGCGCCGGGAAGGCTATGAATTTTCCGTTAGCAAAGCCGAAGTTTTATACCGTATGGATGAAAAGGGAAAGAAGACAGAACCCATGGAATTAGCCTACGTTGATGTGGATGACGAATATGCAGGAAATGTGATCCAGAAGCTTGGAGAGCGTAAAGGAGAACTTCTGAATATGCACACCAATGATTCCGGCTCCACCCGCATGGAATTTTCCATTCCCTCCCGGGGGCTGATCGGTTATCGAGGCGAGTTTATGACCGACACTAAAGGAACAGGTGTTTTAAATACTATCTTCAACGGTTATGAACCTTATAAAGGTGATATCCAATACCGAAAACAGGGATCTTTAATCGCTTTCGAGTCCGGCGAATCCATCACCTACGGCTTGTTTAATGCCCAGGAGCGAGGAAGTCTTTTTATTGGGCCAGGCGAGAAAGTTTACTCCGGCATGGTCGTTGGACAAAACGCCAAAACAGATGATATTGAGATCAATGTTTGCAAGACCAAAAAACTTACCAATACCCGGTCTTCCGGCGCCGACGAGGCATTAAAACTGACACCGCCGAAAGTATTAAGTCTTGAGCAGTGCCTGGAGTTTATCGACACAGACGAACTTTTGGAAATTACACCTAAAAACTTAAGAATCCGCAAAAAAATACTTGACCCTACCATGCGAAAAAGGGCCGCTATGCAAAACAAATAAAATAAATAAGGGAAAACCGGCAGAACATACGCCGGAACGAAAAACCGTCAGGGTCAGGACGCGGGATTGTAACTCCCCCGCATCCTGGCCTTTTGTTTTCAGAACACTTATTCTTCAATCACAAGCCTGGCACACCCGTAGATCCCCGCATCATTTCCGAGACTCGCCAGTACAAATTCTGTATCCTTACACCCACGGAAAGTGTATTTTACAAAATATTTTTTCACATAATCCAGGACTACTTCGCCTGCTTTGGACATGCCGCCGCCGATTACAAACACTTCCGGGTTGACCACACTGGCAACATTTCCAAGAGCAATCCCCAGATACTTGCCAAAACGCTCCGCTACCTGGCAGGCAAAAGCATCCCCCTCTTTCACCGCGTCCCATATATCTTTGGCGGACATGGTATCCAAATTGAGGGAAGTATCCGCCTTTTCTTCCTCAGACATCCATTTTGCAAGACGCACAATCCCGTTGGCAGACGCCACCTGCTCCAGGCAGCCCTGATTGCCGCAGCCGCACTGTCCAGGGATACGCTCATCCACATGAATATGTCCAATCTCACCGCCCGCGCCGGTTGCGCCCGCCACGATTCGGCCATCCACAATGATGCCTCCACCTACACCGGTTCCAAGGGTCACCATCACGCCGCTTCTTTTGCCCGCCGCTGCCCCTTTCCATATCTCGCCCAAGGCCGCCACATTAGCGTCATTGCCGCCTTTACAGACAAAACCGGTCAGCTCCGAAAGCTCGCGGGTCACTTCTTTGTACCCCCACCCTAAATTCGCCGTATGGGGCACGATTCCTTTTTCATTGATGGGACCCGGAACCCCAATCCCGACTCCGGCCACCTCATCTTTAGCAATCCCTGCCTGTTTAAGCTTTTCCAACATCGAAGCGGCAATGTCCGGCAGAATAGCCGATCCTTCCTGCTCCGTCCGGGTCGGTATTTCCCACTTATCCATTAACTGTCCGTCTGTCTGAAAGAGGCCCAGTTTAACGGTTGTTCCGCCCACATCAATTCCAAAACAATATTTTTTCATTTGCTGCCTCCTAATTATTAGCTGATTTTAATGTTTATTTCTGTTGATGCTGTCCTGCACTCTGCGATAAAGTTCCTGGGCCGCATTATAGCCCATATTCTTCTGCCTGTGGTTGACCGCCGCAGATTCCACAATGACCGCCAGATTGCGGCCAGGGCGGATGGGGATAGAATAACATACAATCTTGTTGCCAAGAAACTCCGTATACTCCTCATTCAGTCCCAGGCGGTCATATTCTTTATCTTTGTTCCATTCTTCGAGCTTAATGACCATATTGATGGTCTGGGTCTTTTTTACGCTTTCAACGCCGTACAAAGTTTTCACATCTATAATGCCGATTCCCCGAAGCTCAATAAAATGTCTGGTGATCTCCGGAGAAGTCCCCACAAGGGTATCATCACTGACTTTGCGTATCTCCACCACATCATCAGTAATCAGGCGATGACCTCTTTTTAGAAGCTCCAGCGCCGTCTCGCTCTTTCCGATACCGCTCTCCCCCATTATCAAAACGCCCTCGCCATACACATCCACCAGCACACCATGTATGGAGATACAGGGCGCCAGCTCCACATTCAGCCAGCGAATCACCTCCGCCATCAGAGAAGAGGTAGTACGCCCGCTCACAAGAAGGGGCCTTTTATACTTTTTGGCCAGCCCAATCATATGTTCGTCCGGTTCCGTCTTTGACGCGTAGATTACGCAGGGAATTTCGCTGGACATAAAACGTTCATAATTTTTCATCTTAACTTCCATATCCAGCCCTTTTAAATAGCTGTATTCCACATAACCGATGATTTGTACCCGTTCGCTGGAAAAATGTTCAAAATATCCGGCCAGCTGCAAAGCCGGACGGTTGATCTCCGCGCTGATGATTTCAATACCTTCCGTACTCACTTCAGGAACTATATTCTTAAGTTCCAGTTTTTCAATCATTTTATTCAATGATACTGTCTGCATTGATATATTCTCCTAATCAAAGTTCCGCAAAAGTCGCTACTTAATCATACCATTTTTATTCATCGTTAGCAATATGAAAGAATGCAAAAACCTGCTCGGCCGCTCGGCGGTTCATACCTTCTACAGACGCAAGCCGGTCCACATCCGCCATTTTTATCTCATCTAATGTCTGAAATCCTTTCATAAGAGCCTTCCTTCTGGCAGGCCCGATGCCGGGTATATCATCCAGCACAGAATGTACCTGTTCTTTACTTCTTAGCGAACGATGATATTCAATGGCAAAGCGATGGGCCTCATCCTGAATCCTTGTTACCAATCTGAACCCTTCGCTGTCTCTGTCGATGGGCAGTTCCGTATTATTATAATATATACCTCTTGTCCGGTGCCTGTCGTCTTTTACCATACCGCATACCGGCACATAGACACCAACAGCATTCATAACTTTGAGCGCAATATTCACCTGGCCCCGTCCTCCGTCCATCATAATCAGATCGGGATAATTTTCATAATGAGACAGTCTTCTTGTAAGCATCTCTTCCATACTGGCATAGTCGTCCGCTCCCTGCACGCCCCTGATCCGAAACTTTCGGTAATCAGATCTTTTAGGGCGGCCTTTCTCATAAACCACCATGGAGCCTACAGTCTGAAAACCGCTGATATTGGAAATATCATAGGCCTCCACCCGGTCGATCTGCTTAAGTCCCAGAAGCTTCGCAATCTCTTTCATTGCTCCAATAGTGCGACCTTCTTCCCGCCTGATCCTTTCTTTATCCTGGGTCAGCACCATCTGTGCGTTCTTCCCGGCCAGTTCGACCAGCTTTTCTTTCTGGCCTTTTTTAGGCACCTGTATATACACTTTCTGCCCTTTTCTACTGCTTAACCATTCTTCTATCACTTCTTTTTCACTGATCTCGTGCTGAATCATCAGCTGACGCGGAATATAGGGGGTCCCTGCATAAAATTGTTTTATAAAAGTGGCAAGAATCTGCTCTTGCTGATCGTCCGCCGCTATATGAAGACAGAAATGATCTCTTCCAATCAAACGTCCGTCCCGGATAAAGAAGATCTGTACCACTGCATCTTCTTTATCTGAAGCCATGGCAACCACATCTTTATCTTCCATATCGCTGCTGGTAATTTTCTGCTTCTGGGCAATCTTGCTCACGCTGCCTAAAAGTTCCCTGTATTCAATGGCCTTTTCAAACTCCAGTTCTTCGGAAGCTCTCTGCATCTTGTCTTCTAATTCCTCCAGGATTTGCGCATAATTCCCGTTCAGAAAAGACAGAGCCTTTTTGACCGCCTCACCATAAGCCTCTTTTGTAATATACCCCTGACAGGGCGCCGGGCATTGATGGATATGATAGTTTAAACAAGGACGTTCCTTTCCCTGCATCTTGGGCAGCGCCTTATTACAGGTACGAATCCCATACAGTTTATGGATCAAGTCAATGGTATCTTTTACTGCTCCTGCGCTGGTATAAGGCCCGAAATATTTTGCCTTATCCTTATGCAACTGGCGACAAAAAAGTACCCTGGGGTAATCCTCCTGTACCGTTACTTTGATAAAGGGGTACGTCTTGTCATCCATCAGCATCGTATTATATTTGGGGCGATGTTCTTTGATCAGATTGCATTCGAGCACCAGGGCTTCTAATTCCGAATCCGTGATAATATACTCGAACCTGGCGATATGGGTTACCATCTGCTCTATCTTCACACCTTTATTCCGGCTGGACTGAAAATACTGGCGCACGCGGTTTTTAAGAGAAATTGCCTTTCCTACATAGATAATGGCATCTTTTTCGTCATGCATCAAATATACGCCTGGCTTTGCCGGCAGCTTTTTCAGCTCTTCTTCAATATCAAATGCCATTTCCTTCCCTCCTCTCACGTCAGAAAGGCCGTCTCCTGATCTGAAGACAGCCCCTTCTTTTACCTATTCGGCAAATATCAATTCTTCCTGCCGATATTCTTCTTCCCCATCCTTTACCTTCCGGAAAATATCCATAAACTCTTTGCCCGTGATTGTTTCCTTCTCAATCAAGAACTCCGCGATCTTATCCAGGCAATCCCGATTCTGAGACAGAAGCCGTTTGGCTTCTTCATAAGATTCTTTTAAAATCCGCATGACCTCGGAATCCACATCCGCCGCTGTCTCATCACTGCAGTTTAATACAGTACCTGTGTTCAGATACATACTCTCTTTTTGTTCCAGGCCCATAAGCCCGAACTTTTTGGACATACCATACTGGGTGACCATGGCTCTCGCCAGCTTGGTAGCCTGCTGAATATCATTGGCGGCGCCAGTGGTTACAGTCTCAAAAACCAATTCTTCCGCTGCACGGCCTCCCAAATATCCCACCAGCATGGCTTCAATCTCTTTTTGCGTATTTAAGTACTTCTCTTCCTCCGGCACATGCATGACATAGCCCAAAGCTCCCATGGTACGCGGAACAATCGTAATCTTCTGCACCGGCTCCGCATCTTTTTGCAATGCGCTTACAAGTGCATGACCTACTTCATGATAAGATACTATTTTGCGCTCTTCCGCGCTTAAAATACGGTCTTTTTTCTCCTTGCCCATCAGCACAACTTCCACCGCCTCGAACAGATCCCTCTGGGATACGGCCTGCCGACCGTTCTTGACGGCCAGGATAGCGGCCTCGTTGATCATATTCGCCAAATCAGAACCCACAGCGCCGCTGGTGGCCAGAGCAATAGCGTCCAAATCTACGGTCTCGTCCAGACGCACATTTTTTGCATGTACTTTTAATACATCCACACGTCCTTTTAAATCCGGTCGCTCCACAATAATTCTCCTGTCAAAACGGCCCGGACGAAGAAGCGCCTGATCCAACACTTCGGGACGGTTTGTTGCAGCCAATACAAGACACGCTTTACTGCTCTCGAAACCATCCATCTCCGCCAAAAGCTGATTTAATGTCTGTTCCCGCTCATCATTGCCGCCCATACGGGAGTCACGGCTCTTACCGATCGCATCAATCTCGTCGATAAAAATAATGCAGGGCGCATTTTTCTTTGCTTCATCAAAAAGATCCCGTACACGGGAAGCACCCACGCCCACAAACATTTCTACAAAATCGGAACCTGACAGAGAAAAAAAGGGGACATGGGCTTCCCCCGCCACCGCTTTCGCCAACAACGTCTTACCTGTACCAGGCGGCCCCACTAACAGCGCGCCTTTGGGAAGCTTCGCTCCAATCTCAACATAGCGTTCCGGATTGTGGAGAAAATCCACCACCTCCACCAAAGACTCCTTGGCTTCTTCCTGCCCGGCCACATCTTTGAAGGTCACGCCGGTCTCTTTTTCGATATAGACTTTGGCTTTGCTTTTGCCGACCCCCATCATGCCCCCACCGCCCATGCGGCGCATTAAGTATCCGAATGCCACCCAGATTAAAAGAAGCGGAAGCAGACTCCAGACCACCTGCCAGACCAGGGCGGATATAGTGTCCTGGATATACGGTGTAATCTCTACTCCTTTTTCTTTCAGAAGGGGAAGCAGCTCGTCATCGTCCATTTTCCCTGTAAAATAAGTGATATCCACATTTTCAAGAGGCTGATCCGTCGGCGTAATCTTCCAGGTCAGCCCGGTGTCCTCTACTTTTTCCACCTTATCTTCATTCAGCATCTCAATAAAAGCATCATAAGTAATTTCTTTTGTGCTCGCATCTTTTAATGAGTTCTGTATAAAGCTAAGTACCATAAAGCTTACCAGCATAAAAACCAAAAATATGACAACATTCTGCCGGTTCATTGGACTTTTTGGATTTTTATCTCCATTTCCTGCTGGAGTGTTATTATTACTCATCTTTTTCCTCCTTGCGCGTAGCACTTCTTATTATAGTGAACCTTCATTTATAAATCAATACACGACGCGCGAATTTTTTTCTTCTTTTATAAAATAAATATAAAATTCACACGTTTTTAGGTGGATTTTTTAAAGCGCATAAGCTATAATGAAAAAATATACTGACGTCATATTACTTTGGGAGGAATCAACATATGCCAGTTAAATATGTGTTTGTTACAGGCGGAGTGGTGTCCGGTCTGGGAAAAGGAATCACCGCAGCTTCTCTAGGTCGTCTTTTAAAAGCGCGCGGCTACAAGGTCACCATGCAAAAATTCGATCCCTATATCAACATAGATCCCGGAACCATGAATCCGGTACAGCACGGCGAGGTATTCGTCACAGACGATGGTGCGGAGACGGATCTGGATTTAGGTCATTATGAGCGTTTTATCGACGAAAGCCTGGATAAAAACTCTAATGTCACCACAGGCAAAGTATATTGGTCCGTACTTCAGAAAGAAAGGCGGGGAGACTACGGCGGCGGTACTGTACAGGTGATCCCCCATATTACCAATGAGATCAAAGGCCGTTTTTACCGAAATTTCACCTCAGAGGATATGCATATTGCGATCATAGAAACCGGCGGCACTGTGGGCGATATTGAAAGCCAGCCTTTTCTGGAAGCCATACGGCAGTTCCAGCATGAAATCGGCCATGAGAACGCAATTATTATTCATGTGACGCTGATTCCCTATCTGAAAGCCTCCGGCGAGATGAAAACCAAGCCAACCCAGGCTTCCGTCAAAGAACTTCAGGGTATGGGAATACAGCCGGATATCATCGTATGCAGGACAGAACATCCTCTGGAACGGGGGATTAAGGATAAAATCGCCCTTTTTTGCAATGTTCCCAAGAATCATGTGCTGCAAAACCTGGATGTCGAATACTTGTACGAGGCTCCGCTTGCCATGGAAGAAGAACATCTGGCCCAAGTGGCCTGTGAATGTCTAAAGCTTCCATGTCCTGAACCGAATTTAAATGACTGGACCGAAATGGTCAATAAACTGCGCAACCCGGTAACGGAAGTAACCGTGGCTCTTGTGGGCAAATACATTCAACTTCATGATGCCTACATTTCTGTTGTAGAAGCCTTAAAGCACGGCGGCATCGACAACCATGCGGTAGTCAATATCAAATGGATCGACTCCGAACTAGTAACGGCAGAAAATGCCGAAGCGCTGTTCAAAGACGTAAGCGGCATCCTGGTGCCGGGAGGCTTTGGCGACCGGGGTATAGACGGGAAGATCATCGCTATTCAGTATGCAAGAGAACATAACCTGCCGTTTTTGGGACTATGTCTTGGCATGCAGCTGGCAATTGTAGAATATGCCCGCCATGTGGCAGGTTTAGAGGACGCCCACAGTATTGAGTTAAATCCATCCACCCCTCATCCGGTCATCGCGCTTATGCCGGACCAGAACGGTGTAGAAGATATCGGCGGAACTCTGCGCCTTGGTTCCTGCCCCTGCGTCCTGTCCGTTTCCAGCAAAGCCTACGCTTTATACGGGGAAGAACTGATCCACGAACGCCACAGACATCGTTATGAAGTGAATAACGATTACCGCGCCGTTCTCGCCGAGCATGGCATGGTCTTATCCGGACTCTCACCCGATGGGCGAATCGTAGAAATGATCGAATTAAAAGACCATCCGTTTTTTATCGCCACCCAGGCGCATCCGGAACTTAAATCCAGGCCCAACAGACCGCATCCTTTATTCAAAGGCTTTGTAGGCGCGGCTTTATCTTACAAATAAGTCAATACTTTGCGGGAAAAACCGGGCATCTGCCCCTGACTGTCAGGAACAGATGCCCGATCTTTATTTTTCCCTCCACTTTTCCTTTTTTTCATTAGACCACACTACCATATTTCTGCCGGTTCCTTTTGCCTCATACAGCATATTATCCGCAATTTTCAGGCAACTCTCGTAAGAATCCCCTTCTTTTGGAAAACAGGTAAACCCGCCGACGCTGATCGTGACCCACTCAGACACCGAAGGATTATGAGGGATATGTAGACTTTCCACTGCCTGACGAATTCTTTTCATAAATTCATAAGCACCCCGAGGGCTGTTATTTAAGAAAATCACGACAAACTCTTCCCCTCCGTAGCGGGCGAAAAAGTCAGTGGCACGTTTCAAATAAGAAGATACGGTTTTAGCCACCGAAGCCAGCACCTTATCTCCCGCAGGATGTCCGAACGTGTCATTGTACACTTTGAATTTATCCACATCAATCATGCAGACCGAAAAAGAAACCTCAAAACGGATGGCCTCCTGCCACTTCATCCGACTGTTGTTTTCATAGCTTCTCCGGTTGGCGACACCGGTCAGCTCATCTAACATCGCCTGCTCCCTGTAGCGCATCTGATAATTAAACAACCGAATGTGCGTATTGACTCTTGCTTTTACGATCGTTGGATTGAATGGTTTGGTAATGTAATCCACCGCCCCTAATATAAGCCCCCGCTCTTCATTCTCCGTATCGTCAAGGCTGGTAATCAGAATTACCGGAAAATGTCTGGTAAGCGCTGTTTCCTGGAGTTCTTTTAACAAACTAAAACCATTCATTCCCGGCATGATCACATCTAAAAGAATCAGAGAATACGCTCCTGTCCTTGCGTATTGAAGTCCCTTTTCCGCCGTCTGACATACCGTCACATCATACTCTTCCTGCAAAATATTTCTCACAAATTTTGCCTGCACAGCACTGTCATCAATAATTAAAATTTTATCCATAAATATGCTCCTCTCTTATATCCCCGGCAAGCAGTTCGTCCAGTTTAGGCCGGAAGCCAAACTGCCGTTTTACAGACTCAACTTCCTGGCGGGCTTTTGTTCTGACCGACCTGGGAAGCACGGTCCGCACCGCCCGGATCAGTATGTTTTTGGGCGTATGGGAAAGATCGACAAATTCTAAAAGCTGTGTCTTATACCCGCACTCCGTCAGCAAATTTCCGCGTATAGCGTCTGTCAGCAAAGCTGCCATGCGCTCTTTTACAATACCGTAGCGGGTCATCAGAGCATACTCTGCACTCGCCATCTGACGGTTCAGCTCATGCTGGCAACAGGGAACTGAAAAGATCAGCTTCGCCTTCCATCGGACCGCGTTATAAAGGGCATAATCCGTAGCCGTATCACAGGCGTGAAGAGAAATCACCATATCCACAGGACAGGAAACCTCATACCCGCAAATGTCCCCCAGCTCAAAATGGAGTTTTTTATAACCATATTTTTCTGCCGCGCGGTTGCAGTTTTCAATGACATCAGCTTTCAGATCCAGCCCTACCATATACACATCCATGGATTTTACTTCTGTAAGGTAATAATAAAGAATAAAAGTCAGATAAGATTTACCACATCCAAAATCAATCACATGAATCGTTCTATCTTTGGGAAGGCAATCAATCTCATCTTCTATCAGCTCCACAAATCGATTGATCTGTTTGTACTTGTCGTACATAGAGCGGACGACTTTCCCCTCTGCGGTAAAAATACCCATATCCTTAAGAGGCGGAATTACCATCCCTTCCTGTAATATGTAATTTTTTTTACGATCATGAGAAGTTTTTGCCTTCGGGGCTTTGATCGTATTTTTCTTCTGACAGAAAATCTTTCCTCCTTTGGATATGCGAATTGTATATTCTTTACTTTCATCCCAGGCGTTACACTGTCTGAAACCGCCCTGCATGGCTTCCAAAAGAAATGTAAAAGCTTCTTCTACGGACAGATTCTCATGAAACACCTGTGTCCTCGTGTATTTTTCCACCTGCCAACCTGTCTCAAGGCGGTTCATCACCAGCTTATCAAAGCTGGATTCCGCCTTAAAAACAGGATTGCTTATGACAACTTTATAAGGACCTGCTTCCCACATGGTATAAAGCATCTGCTGCAAATCCATGTCCCTACTCCCATTCATCATGTTTTTCCAGAAATTCAATCAACTCCTGCTTTGTCTCCGCGATCCGATCTGCATCATAAGAATCCAGCGCATGCTCAAAATTTCTGAGAACACGCTCTGCCTGTGTACGTTTAATTCCCAGGCTTTCCTCATAGATCCGCTCTCCCCGAAGCAGCAGGAATTTATTCTCCTCCTTTTCCCTGGGATGAATCTTCAGGTAAGACAATGTCTCCAAACGCTCTTCTATCTCTTCTTCACTCATGTCAAGTCCCTGATCTTTGAACACCTGACGCACTTTTTTACCGTCTGAGACAGATTTAATCTCTACCTCCAGGATCGAGTTAATATCATAAGTATAGGTAACATCCACCGCTTCTTCCCCTGCTTTACCTGCTGGCACATCAATAAAAAGCTCACCCAAAGACAGATTATTAGAGGCAAACCGGCTTTCTCCTTGAAGAATATGAACCCGTATTTTGGTCTGATTATCCCTTACCGTATACAGACGTTCCGTACGACTGGCAGGAATCACCGTGTTCCTCTCTATAATCGGCAGAAACACGCCGTCTTCAAACCGGTGTTCTGCGTATTCCCTGACCACCTCCGTACCCAGGGTAAAGGGGCAGACATCCGTTAAGATCACCTCACGGACACTGTCTTTTCGCTCTTTCATAGCAGCCTGAATCGCTGCTCCTAATGCTACGGTTTCGTCAGGGTTCACGTTGGTATCCGGCAGCATATGGAACAATTTACCCGCGAATTTACGGATCACCGGAGATTTAGTGGCACCGCCTACCAGAACCACCTTATCAATATCTGACAAACGGATATGAGCATCTTTTAAACTCCTCTTGACCGGTTGGCGTATTCTGTCCAGAAGTTCTTCACAGGCCTCCTCATAATCAGAAAGCTCCACTGTGAATGTATATTCTTCTCCTTTGACATTGCATTTCATAACAGATGTGCGGGACTGACCAAACCCCATCTTGCACAACTCCGCCTGCTTCCTTATGTGAGCACAAATCTTTTCATTCAGAGAAAACCGGTCAATCTGGGGAAATTCCTCATAAAACATCTTCTCCAATACGGCTGTAAAATCTTCTCCTCCAAGAAAATTGTCTCCCGCCACTGCATGTACTTCCAGTATTGTATCATAAAGCTCCAGTATTGATACATCAAATGTGCCGCCGCCCAAATCAAACACAAGAAATCTGGCCTGTCCCTTTTGCTGCCACAGACCATAAGCAATTGCCGCTGCCGTGGGTTCGCTGATAATACGCTCTACCTTTAGCCCCGCCAGTTCCCCGGCCCTCTTAGTGGCACGTCTTCTGGCGTCGTTAAAGTAAGCAGGTACGCTGATCACAGCCTCCGTCACCGGCTCCCCCAAGTAGGCCTCCGCGTCTTCTTTTAGAAAACGCAGAACAAAAGAAGAAAGTTCTTCTGCCGTAAACGACTTATTACCCAGCGTAAATTTACGATTGCTGCCCATGCTCCGTTTAAACAAAGAGGCGCCTCTGTCAGGATGAAGCAGCATTTGTTCTATCGCCGATTCGCCCACATAGATTTGTCCTTCTTCATCGATACCAACTACCGACGGAGTCATGGATTTTCCAAGCCGATTGGGGATAATCTTTGGCCCGTCTTCTGTATAATATGCCACAAGGCTGTTCGTTGTCCCAAGATCAATTCCTACTATCATCTATTTTCCCGTCTCCTTACGAAGTTTTTTGACCATTTCTTTCAATTCCAAATCGTGCGCGCTGATGTTTAAAGCTTTTTCATAATTTTCTAAAGCGTCCCGTTTATATTTCCCCCCAAGGCCTACATAATATAGTCCGAGGTTTCGATATTTTTCATAACATTCTGAAAAGCGGCAATGCTCGCACCGATAGCCGTCTCCCATCTGCCCAAACAACTCGTATGCTTTCTCCGCCTGGCCCATATACAGATAACATTCCCCGATCCTTGACAAATGCAGCGGACGGCTGGCCGGATATTCCAGATATGCTTCCTCTGAATAGGCATCCGCAAGATACAGATCCAGCGCCTTTTTTGCGTGTTCTGCTGCCTCTTTTAGATTTCCGGACAGGTAGTACGCCCTGGCCTGGAACCGTTCGTTTGTCCCATGCGCATTCCTAGACGCACTCCAGCCTGCTTTTGAAAGACCCTGGTTCGCTTTCTGAAGGATCGCAATGGCTCCTTTATAATCAAAATATTGGGTTATCAGACGCTCCGCATAATCATTGTATCTGTAATAAGCATCCCCTTTAATATCCGCCGTCTGCATCGCCTTTTTATAATTCCCTTTGGCCCGAAGAAATTTTCCCTGGGCAAACAGGGCGTCGCCGATTTTTATCAGATATTCTTTATTCTGCCATTTGGAACCTGCTGTCTCATAGGTTTTGATCGCCTTTTGATAATTTCCCATGTAAAAATACATATCCCCGATCTCCTGATAAAAGGAAATGCGGTCCGGATACCACTCAAGGTCCTTCTCATAGCAATCCACCGCGCGCTCATATTCTCCTAAAATCTCGTAACAATCCGCCATATTGCTGTAGGGAAGCACACGCTTATCATTTCTTTGCTTTAGAGCCGCCAAAGACTTTTCATACATTTCAATACTTTTTTTGTAGTCGCCTTTATGCTTATAGCAGTAGCCCATATTATTATAAGCAGCCCAGTCGTCCGGCTGATAAGTCAGCGCTTTTTCAAAGTCTTCTATGGCTTTTTCAAGCTGCATGACTTCCATATACATAAGTCCCCGATGAACCAGTATATAACAGCCTTCCCAGTTTTCTATCTCATGTTTTATATAGACCATGGCTCTGGAGAAATCTTCCGGATCATACCCTGTCTTGTATCTCTCCATATAAATATCCGAAATTTTCTCATTCACGTCCCGATATCCGGCATCCTGCTCCGCCGCTTTCATAAAATGCGAAAGCGCCGTCTCACTGTCTCCCATACCCTCATAACAGCAGCCGACTCCATAATAATATACGGCAGTCCCCTCATAATCCTCTTTGGCTGTCTGATAGGCCGAAAGCGCCTCTTTATACTGATCTTTCTGACGGAGCAGATCGCCTTTTACCATAAAATATTGTCCCCTGGAAGGATTTTGACGGATTGCCATACCCAGATGCTTAAGAGCTGTATCCAACTGGCCGTTGTCCCAATACAGAAGTGCCGTCTCATATTCAATCTCCGATGAATCCTCCAGATCCGTCTCTTCCGGATTCACGGACTTTTTGAGTTCCTGGACAATGCCCATGGGTTCTTCCCGCTCCTGCTCGCTTTGCGCCAGGTTCCGAAGAATCTTCACTTGGAACAGCTTCATCTCGTCGCTGAACTCCACTCCATTCTCCGTAGCGCGCGCAAGGACGCCTTTCGCGTCCTCATACTGACGGCAGAAGAAAAACACTTTGGCCGCCAGCAGATATGGCATATAATACCCTGGATAGATCTCCACCGCCCGGTAGTAGTCATCCACTACTCCCTGGGATTTCTGCATCTCAAAATATGCCTTCTGGCGGTTTACATAGGCCGGATAATAGCCGCTTTCCCCGGCTATGATCTGATCACATTTATCCACCGCACGCTCATACTCTTCCATGCTAAGATATGTTTCTGCCAGGGTATTCATGGCTCCGAATTTTTCCGACAGGTCGGTGATCTCTTCTTCTGCTCTCTTAAGCATTTCCACTGCTTCGTCGTATTCTTCGGTCTTTGTCAAACAAAAGCCCAACATCAAATAGGCAGTCCCTTTTCTGCGCAGCCGTTTCTGCGACTCTTCACTTCCGTCGTCTACAGTCTCCAGGATCATGGACAGCCAGATCCTCAGCTCTGGTACTGCTTCTTTATTTTTCCCCAAAGCCGCCAGTACACGACCTTTCAGATTGTGATAACTGTAATAAATATCATCTGCCGGATTCATATCATCCAGGATGCGGAGTGATTCTTCCATCTCCCGGTCCTGATATTTACACCAAGCAATCTCCAGAAGAACCGCGTCTTTATCTGGTCCGTCTTCCAGTTCTGTCAGCTTGCGCCCATATTGACGCAGTAAAAGTTCGTTGGCGCGCTTAATATATTCGTCAACCCGCTGGCCGGAACCATCCTGCTCCCATATATCCAGCGCCATATCTTTTGCTTTTTCTGCGGTTTCTTCATTTTCCAGATAATATTTAATCAACCCGATCCTGGCATCATGGTTGTCCGGCGACCGGCTCCACAGTGCAAAAGCCTCTTCCTTATCCCCCAGCGTCCATTTCACATTCGCTGCCCGAAGGAGAAGGTATTGATCCTCGGGCCAGTCTGCAATGAGTTTTTGCGCCAAAGTATCCGCCTGCTCAAGTTCTCCTTTTGCCTCCAGCACACGCACACGCTCCGCATCCTCCCAGGGATACCAGACGCCGTAAGCAGCTATATCCGAAAGCTTTTCCTCCGCCTGCTTCCACTCCTCCTGGTCGCACAGTCCTCTTAAATCCTGATAAGTTCGGATATATTCGTCTACATTCGTATCCTCCACAGACAATGTATCGTCTCTTAAGCGCATCCTGTCAAAATTCACATAATAGTCATACTGTATATAATGTCTGATATATTCCAGAAAGTCTTCAGGATAATGTTCTTTTAGATTGTCATAATCTTCCATGATCTGGAATTCGTCATCCAGACTCTTCCAGACCTCTCTGGGCAAATAGAAGCAGGACATCAAATATCTAAGTATGGCATCCCTCGCTTCCAAAGAAGTATCCAGGCTTTGGCAATACTCATCCTCGAAAAGCGCCTTCCACGCTTCCGCATTCCCTCTGCTTCGGAAATCTTTATATACTTTATCTACTTTGTCGATCCAAATATCTTTTTCCGTCTTCGGTTGTTCTTCTTTTTCTTCTTCTGATCTGCGCAGCAGCTCAAGTGCCTGCTCATAAGCCTCCCGGAGTTTCCGGAAGCCTTCCGGATCATCTTCGGGGTTTGTTCCCTTTAGTTTTTGCATATAAGCCGCTTTTATGCTCCGCTCATCCGTCAGTTCGCGGAGTCCTAATATCTGGTATACCAGTTCCTTTTCCATCTTGCACCATACCTTTCCTTCCGCCTTTTCCTATAACAGTATACCACTATATGCGCAAAAAGGAAATGCCCTAAAAACAGATATGGGAGGGATACTTTGTCCCTCCCTGCTTTTTATTTCATTGCCGCTACCCGGTCAAATTCGTCCTGGATCTCTTTAGACGGTTCTGCCGTCGCGAGACTCACTGCCACATGAACGGCAAGCCCTACCAGGAAAGCCGGCAGCAATTCATAAATACCCAGAACTCCGCCCATAGGGCGTACCAGAAATTTCCATATGAATACCATAACACCGCCGCTTAACATTCCCCACAATGCGCCCTGTTTGTTGGAACGCTTCCAAAACAAAGCCATCAGCACAAGAGGCCCGAAAGAAGCGCCAAAACCTGCCCAGGCAAAGGATACGATCTGGAATACAGAGCTGTTGGAATCTCTTGCAATAAATACACCGACCACCGCGATAACCAACACGGTAATCCGGGCCGTAAGCATTCCTGTCTTCTCATCCATATCCTTTACAAACACTTCTTTTAAAATATTCTGAGAAGCGCTGGAGGACGCGGCAAGAAGCTGGGAGTCCGCTGTAGACATGGTAGCCGCCAGGATGCCTGCCAGGATTACGCCTGCCACAAGAGCCGCCAATGCGCCATGCTGAGAAATAAGATCCGCAATGGTTATAATAATCGTCTCGGAGTCTTCCAGCACCGGAATAGAACCTACACTTGTCATGGCGTTTCCGATCACACCGATAAAGATCGCCACAGCCATGGAGATTACCACCCAGACAGACGCCACACGCCTTGAAAGTGTCAGTTTCTTTGCATCTTCAATAGCCATAAAGCGCAGCAGCACATGAGGCATACCAAAATATCCAAGCCCCCAAGCAAGCATGGATGCGATCGTCAACGCGCCATAAGGAGCAGCTGTACCCGTAGCCGGATCATAGATCTGCGTCAAACTGAAATATCCCCCCATGGAGCGGGCATTGTCAATAATCGCTCCAAAACTACCCACATTATTGATGCCAAAACCAAATACCACCAAAATCGCAACAGTCATAATAATACTCTGTAAAAAGTCGGATGTACTCGCTGCCAAAAAGCCGCCGAGAGTCGTATAGGCAACAATAACGACAGCACTGATCATCATAGCCGGCAGGTAATCCCATCCAAATAAACTGGAAAAAAGTTTTCCGCAGGCAGCAAAACCGGAGGCTGTATACGGCACGAAAAATATAATGATCAATACCGCCGCTATGACCGACAAAAACTTTTTCTCATCTCTGTAACGGTTTGAAAAAAACAAAGGAAGCGTGGTTGCATTGCCCGCCTCACGGGTATAATGGCGCAACCTTTTCGCCACTACCAGCCAGTTAATATAAGTGCCGATGGCAAGCCCAATAGCCGTCCACGCGGCATCCGCCAGACCGGTCACATATGCCACACCCGGAAGTCCCATCAAAAGCCAGCTGCTCATATCCGACGCTTCCGCACTCATAGCGGTAACAAAAGGACCTAATTTACGGCCTCCCAGGTAAAAGTCTTCTGTCGTACGGTTTTTCTTTGCCAGGACCACGCCGATTCCTACCACCACAATCAAGTAGATGACAATGGCCAAAAGCATCAGTAATTTAGTAGATACCATTTTTATTCTCCCTCTCATTCTATTTATATTCTGCAAAAAACAGCTTATTTTTTGCACTATTTTTGCATTTTAGCACAAATGAGAACAGGATACAATACAGAGTAAAGTATAGAATCTATTCTATTTTTAGTCTAACCGAAGACTCCCGATCATCATAGGCAGTTTTCTTGCAGCTTCCTCCGAAAGAGAATATTCTCCCTTACGCAGGCACCACTCATAAAGCAGAGCGCGCTCGCACATGGCATAATAATGCACCATTTCGCTGACGCTCATCTTTTTCGTCAGTTCGCCCCGTTCACGTCCCTGGGAGATAACCTTTCTTAACAGCCTGTAGTAAGTACGTCCGTGGTCTAAAAGCGGCTTATCCCCTCTCGTTACGAGCTGTGTAGAATAAAGTCTTGCCAAAAGATCCATATTAATAGATTCTTCTATCATGGTTAGAAGTTCATGGCTTAAGTACAGAAGCGTCTCATAGCTATCCATATCCTTTGCAAGGGTTGGTTCTAATTCCTCATACTTTTCATCCATAATATAGGCCAAAGAACCAAGAAGCGCGTCTTTTCCTTCAAAATAATGATAAAAGGAGCCCTTGGAAGTTCCGGATTCCTCCACAATTTCCTCAATAGTCGTATCTTCGTACCCCTGCTCATAAAACAGCCTCCATGCGGCGGATACAATTTTGCTTTTGGTCTTTTTTTGATTTTTCTTCGCCATAGCAAGCCTTTCTAAAGGTTTCAAATGGAATAATCCTGTCCTCTGCTCCAACTGATCAAGTCTTCTAACGTCACCTCGTCAATCACGCTTCGTATGGCTTCATCCAGCTTTTTCCACAAAAGAAAGGTCACACATTTTTCCTGTCTCATACAGTGATCCTCATATTCTAAACACTCCACCGGCGACATACTTCCCTCTGTCAAACGCAGAATCATGCCAACTGTATATTCCTCCGGTTTTTTCGCCAGGAAATATCCACCCTGTGGACCCCGGATGCTGCGCACATATCCTGCCTTATTTAAAACAGATATGATCTGTTCCATATACTTTTCCGATATCTCCTGCCGCCTGGCGATCTCTTTGACCCGGACCGGACGACCCGAATCCGACAATGCGAGATCCAGCATGATCCGAAGGGCGTATCTGCCCCTTGTAGAAATCTTCATCCTTCACCTCTCAATCCGAAAATGCTTCCAAAAGATGAGGAAACATGGATATACTTCGCTTCAAAATGCCATGCATATGGGCAATGGCCACACCGTAATTCGTCATGGGAACACTCTGATCCCTGGCGCACTTCATCCGGTAACGGACTTCTCTCTCATTCAGCATACAGCCGCCGCAGTGCAATACCAGCGCGTACGATGAAAGCTCCTCGGGAAATTCCGTACCTGAGCAAAACGCAAAAGACAGCTCTTTTCTTGTATGCTTCTTAAGCCAGGCCGGTAATTTCATCGTCCCGATATCCCCGCACTGACGATGGTGTGTGCAGCCTTCCGCGATCAGAACCGTATCCTGGTCTTTTAACCGGTCGATGGCCGCCGCCCCCGGAACCGTAAAATCCAGAATCCCTTTATATCGTGCCATCAAGATGGAAAAGGACGTAAGCGGAATATCTTCCGGCGTATCCCGGGACACACGCCCGAAGGCCTGACTGTCCGTCACCACCAAAGCAGGCTTTTTCCCCAGAGAAGCAAATGTCTCTTTTAATTCGGACTCTTTCACGACAATGGCTGTGGCATCTGCGTCCAGCACATCCCGAATAGCCTGCTGCTGAGGCAAAATCATACGGCCTTTGGGTGCGGCCGAATCAATGGGCGTCACCAGTACCACAAAATCTTTCGGTCCGATCAGATCTGCCACCAGCCGTACCCCTGCGCCTTCTTTAGGCGCCAGCGCGCCGATCCGCTCCTTTAGCTCCCACATACCTTTCCCTTCCAGAGCGCTCACATAGATCTCGTCTTTGCCTGCCTGCGGAGACTGATCTAAAAGGTCCGATTTATTGTAGACCAGAAGATAAGGTATGTCTTTGTCTTTGAACAGGCGGATCAGTTCATCCTCACAGGCTCCCTTCCCCACCGTGACATCCAGCACCAGCACTGCAATGTCCGTTTTATTTAGTACCTGTTTTGTTTTTTTGATCCGTTTTTCTCCCAGATTTCCCTCGTCATCATATCCAGGAGTATCAATGATCACCACCGGTCCCAAAGGCAGAAGCTCCATCGTCTTGGATACCGGATCCGTCGTGGTTCCTTTGGTATCAGAAACCACAGCCAGTTCCTGCCCAGTTACTCCGTTTACCACACTGGACTTTCCCGCGTTTCTTCTTCCAAAAAAACCGATATGTGTTCGATTTGCCAGAGGTGTATCATTTAATCCCATATGCTGCATCTCCTATTCTCTGATAAACTCTCTATGTCATAGCTATATTATAGGAAATTTATACAAAGAATACAATCATAAACTTTTTTCATTTTCTATTGTACTTTTTCGCAGGATATTGTATCTTAAAGAAATGGAAATTTTTTAACCCGTATCTTAAAGAAAGGATCATTTATGGAAAATACCTCTTCAATTATAGAACTCTTCGGAACCAACGTATTTAATGACAAAGCCATGCGTCAGTATCTCCCGAAGACCATCTATTATGAACTTCGCAAAACGATCGAAGGCAGGAAAGATCTGGATCCCGCCATCGCGGACGTGGTAGCGGCCGCCATCAAAAAATGGGCCATCGAAAAAGGCGCAACCCATTACACCCACTGGTTTCAGCCACTGACCGGTGTCACCGCCGAAAAGCATGACTCTTTCTTAACACCCCCTAAAGAAGACGGTTCAGTCCTGATGGAATTTTCCGGAAAAGATTTGATCAAGGGAGAGCCGGATGCTTCTTCCTTCCCCTCCGGCGGCCTTCGCGCCACTTTTGAAGCCAGAGGCTATACCACCTGGGACTGCACCTCTCCCGCTTTTGTGCGCGAAGACGCGGCGGGCGCCATCCTGTGCATCCCTACCGCTTTCTGCTCTTTTACCGGAGAAGCTCTGGACCAGAAGACACCCCTTCTTCGTTCCATGGAAGCCATTCAGCAGCAGGCGCTTCGTGTTCTTAAACTGTTTGGAAACACCACATCTAAAAAGGTAACGCCTTCCATCGGAGCGGAACAGGAATATTTCTTGATCGACCGACAGAAATATCTGCAAAGGAAAGACCTGATCTACACCGGACGCACCCTGTTTGGCGCCATGCCGCCCAAAGGGCAGGAGTTAGACGACCATTATTTTGGAACAATCCGCCAAAGGGTCGGCGCTTTTATGCACCAGGTTAACGAAGAGCTGTGGAAAATGGGGGTCCCCGCCAAAACCCAGCATAACGAAGTGGCTCCGGCCCAACACGAGCTGGCGCCCATCTATGCCGAGGCCAACGTGGCGGCAGACCATAATCAGATTATGATGCAGACTTTAAAAAGAATCGCCGTCCGACAGGGACTGGTATGTCTGCTGCACGAAAAGCCTTTTGCAGGCGTCAACGGTTCCGGCAAACACAACAACTGGTCTTTGACTACCGACGACGGCATCAACCTGTTGGATCCGGGCAAAAGACCCCATGAAAACCGACAGTTTCTTCTAATCCTGGCCTGTATTTTAAAAGCAGTAGACACGCATGCGGATCTTTTGCGGGAATCTGCTGCCAATGTGGGCAACGACCACCGTTTAGGTGATCATGAAGCGCCGCCGGCAATTATTTCTGTCTTCTTGGGAGAACAGCTAGACGACGTGCTAGAACAGCTTTTAAGCACCGGCAATGCTACGCACAGTATCAAAGGCGGAAAGCTTCACACAGGCGTGAAGACTTTGCCGGATGTGATCAAAGATGCCACGGACCGCAATCGCACATCCCCCTTTGCGTTCACTAACAACAAATTTGAGT
Source organism: uncultured Lachnospiraceae bacterium (assembly GCA_910587495.1). Classification (GTDB taxonomy): domain Bacteria; phylum Bacillota; class Clostridia; order Lachnospirales; family Lachnospiraceae; genus Hominiventricola. Next base: position 29,531 of record CAJUMT010000010.1, read on the forward strand.
TTCGTATGGTAGGCTCCAGGGACTCCATCGCGCCTTCCACAGTCGTCATCAATACCATCGTAGCGGAAGCATTTGCGGAAGCCTGTGATGTCTTAGAAAAGGCGGAAGATTTTGACACGGCGCTCCATGACCTGACCATACAGTATATTGCTGAACACAGAAAGATCATTTTTGGCGGTAACGGCTATTCAGAAGAGTGGGTGGAAGAAGCCAAGAGAAGAGGACTTCCCAATCTGCGCTCTATGATTGACGCAATACCTGCGCTAGTGACAGAGAAATCCATTCGTATGTTTGAGCGTTTCGGTGTCTTTACAGAGACAGAGCTCCACTCCCGTGCCGAGATTAAATATGAAACTTACAATAAAGCTGTCAACATCGAAGCACTGACTATGATCGATATGGCTGTGAAACAGATTATCCCAGCCGTAATCGGCTATACCGGCACCTTGTCCGGCATCGTACAGTCAATGAACAGTATCGGTGTGGATGCTACGGTTCAGTTAGATCTTTTAAAAGATATCAGCACACTTTTAAAAGAAGCCCGGGGTGCTGTGGAAATTTTACGCGAAGTTTCCAAAGAAGCAACCACAATTGAAGATAACGAAACCAAAGCACATTATTACCACAATTTTGTCCTGCCTGCTATGGGCGCGCTGCGCCGTCCCATCGATACGTTGGAAATGTTGGTAGACAAAGAAGTATGGCCTATGCCGTCCTATGGGGATCTGATGTTTGAAATTTGATTCCGACTTCATACAAAAAGGATACCGCATCTTCACGGTATCCTCTTTTTTTGTGTATATACATGCTAAAAGCACCAAAACATCAACATCAGCATACGCCCTGCGCCAGCATGGCGTTAGCAACCTTCTCGAAGCCTGCAATGTTAGCGCCTGCCACATAGTTTCCTTCCATGCCGTAGCGTTTTGCAGCGTCGTCAATATTGTGGTAGATATTGACCATAATCTGCTCAAGCTTCGCATCCACTTCTTCAAAAGTCCAGCTCAAACGCTCGCTGTTCTGGGTCATCTCCAGAGCAGAAGTAGCTACGCCGCCTGCATTGGACGCTTTACCGCAGATAAACAGCACTTTGTTGTCCTGCAGATATTTGGTTGCCTCTAAAGTGGTAGGCATATTTGCGCCTTCGCATACGGCTGTGCAGCCGTTCGCTACCAGCTGCTTTGCATCCTCGAGCTGAAGCTCGTTCTGTGTCGCACAAGGAAGTGCGATATCACATTTTACCTGCCATACGCCGCGTCCCTCATGATACTCTGCGCTCTTTCTTGCAGCCGCGTACTCGGTCAAACGGGCACGTTTTACTTCTTTGATTTCTTTCAGGAGCGCCACATCAATGCCTTCCGGATCATAGATCCACCCGGTAGAATCGGATATAGTCACGACTTTCGCACCCATTTGCTGTGCTTTCTCAACCGCATAGATAGCTACATTACCGGAACCGGATACGCAGCAGACCTTATCTTTCATATCCATACCATGGCATTTAAGCAGTTCGCGGGTGATATATAACAGGCCGTAGCCGGTCGCCTCTGTACGCGCCAAAGAACCGCCGAAGCTTAAACCTTTTCCGGTCAGGACGCCTTCATATAATCCGGTAATTCTCTTATATTGGCCATACATATAACCGATCTCGCGTGCGCCGGTTCCAATATCTCCTGCCGGTACGTCCACGTCCGCGCCGATATATTTGTATAATTCTGTAATAAAACTCTGGCAGAACGCCATAACCTCTCTGTCAGATTTCCCTTTGGGATCGAAATCGGAGCCGCCTTTGCCGCCGCCGATAGGAAGTCCTGTGAGAGAGTTTTTAAAGATCTGCTCAAATCCTAAAAATTTAATAATACCGATGTTTACAGAAGGATGTAAACGCAGTCCTCCTTTGTATGGTCCGATCGCATTGTTGTACTGTACACGATAACCGGTATTCACTTGCACCTGACCCTTATCATCCACCCACGGAACACGGAATTTGATCTGACGATCCGGCTCCATCAGCCTTTCAAGCAGAGCCTCTTTACGATACTTCTCCTCATTGGCCTCGATCACCGGCCTTAAAGAGTCCAGTACTTCCTCTGCTGCCTGCAGAAATTCAGGTTCCGACGCATTTTTCTCTTTTACTCTTGCGAGTACCTCGTCTACATAACTCATTCTCATCATTCTCCTCAGTTATAAATTTTCCATTTGCAACAGTAACATTTTATAACTATTTTCCTGGATATGCAATCATTTTTATATGCAATCTTTCAATTTATTTCACTTGCTTAAAATTTCCAGCGCTTTCATAAGCTGATTGTCTTCTTCTGCATCCTCGTCATATTCAAGAATCACATCGGGCGTAATCCCCACTTCATGAATATTATTTCCTTTAGGTGTATAATATCTGGATACGGTGATCTTAACCGCCGAACCGTCGCTTAAAGGAAAGAGGCTCTGGACAATCCCTTTGCCAAAGGTCTGAGTTCCTACCAGCACGCCAACACCATAATCCTTGATGGCTCCGGCAAAAATCTCTGACGCACTGGCGCTATTGCCATTAACCAGCACTGCCATGCCGCCCGAAAAATAATGTTCTGCATCAGACTTTTCTTCCTGACGGTTCCCATATTTATCTTCCGTATATACAATCAGACCTTCCGGAAGCAATCGGTCCAAAATCGCACAGGTCACATCCACTAAACCTCCGCCATTATTTCGAAGGTCAATCACCAGGTCTTTCATTCCCTGCGCCTCCAACGCGTCCAATGCCGCCATAAACTGATCATCCGTCACATCGTCAAATTCTGTAATGGCAATATAACCGATCTCCTGATCAATCATCTGAAATTCTACCGTCGGCACCTCAATATGCCTGCGGGTTAAAGTAAGCGCCACCTCCGATGCCGGATCCGACGGATCTTTCAGAATACTTATATCCACCGTGGAACCTTCTTCCCCTTTTAGGTCTGTCACTACAAGCGACAGATCCTTCCCTGTCACTTCCTCACCTTTCACAGTATAAAGAATATTTCCTTCTTCTATCCCGGCCTCTGCCGCAGGCGAACCGTCAAACACTCGATAGACCGCGATAATTCCGTTCCTATAGTCCTGTCTTAGCATAGCTCCAATCCCGCTGTAAGCACCATTGGATGTCTCCATAAAACTGGCGTACTCTTCCGGCGTATAATACCCTGTATAGATATCTCCCAATCCCGCCATCAGACCTTTATAGATTCCGCTTTCCAGATTCTCTTCCTCATAATCAAACAGATAATACTGATCGATATACTGGTCCAGCTCATCTAACTTGGCGTCTATCCTTTCCTCCTGTGCGCCGCGTCCCCCTAATCGGGAAGAGATAAATTGTCCCACGCGGCCAGTCAGACCGAATATGATCGCGGCTGCTACCATGCCTGCCACAAGCCCTTTTCCAAAAGAATGCTTTTTACTGCTGTCTTCCATTTGCTGTCTCTCCTTTTCTCTTCCTTCCATTGTATTAAGGATCAATGAACATAATTCAAAGGATTTACATAATTGCCATACACAATCACGCCAAAATGCAGATGCGGCCCTGTGGAAAAGCCTGTGGAACCTACAGCGGCAATCTTATGCCCCTGTTCAACCTTCTCCCCTTCGGACACATATAGCGCCGATGCATGCATATATACCGTCGATACCCCATTTCCATGGGAAACAACCACATAATTACCCGCGGAGCCGCTATAAGCAGCCGTAGTCACACGACCGGATGCAGCCGCCACAATGTCGGAACCGCTGGGCGCTCCTATATCAATTCCTTTATGATTTGTAGACGCGCCTGGAACAGGCGCTGACCTGGGGCCAAAATAGCTTGTGATCCGATGGCTGGCCGGACAGGGCCACATAAACCCGGACGCGCCGCCGTCTCCATCTTCCGCAGCAGCTTTCGCGGCAGCCGCATACGCAATTTGCTGCTCGACCTGATCTAACAATTTCTCCTGTTCCGCCAGCTGGCGTTCATATTCCTCCTGATCTCCTGAAGCAGTACCAATCTGCGCCTGATAAGAAATGATTTCCTGCGTTTTGGCGCTCATCGCCCGATTCACCGCCTCCTTCTGAGATTGAAGCTTTTCTAAAAGCTCCTTTTGTTCCTCCTGTTCCGCCTCCAGAGCCGCCTTATATTCTGCAATCAAATTTCTGGACTGCTTCAAATTCTCCATCATCTGCCGATCATAGGCTGAAATATTCATCGCATACTCTGCCCTATTTAACATATCCGCCACACTCCCTGATGTCAACAAAAGGTCAAGAAAAGACTGGCCTCCATTTTCATACATATAGCAGATTCTTTTTTTCATCATCTCATATTGTTCGTCCAACCGGGCCTCTGCCTGTGCCAGTTCTTCTTTTTTGGCTTCTATCTCCTGATTCTTCTCCTCGATCTTCTTTTCCATCTCGGAAATCTGGGAAGAAAGGGAATTCACCTGACGGTCCAACTGATCGATATAGGCTTGTAAATTACTACTTGCCTCTTTCAGACTTTGAATCCTCTGTTCCACAGAATCGATATCTGATTTCAGTGACTGTATCTCATCTAATGTATCTTGTCTTTTCCCTTCCAGCTCGTCTATCTCTTCCTCCAGGTCAGAAACGCTCTTTTTGGCCCATACGACAAACTGGCCGTCTATCCCGGACAGGAACACGGCTATTAAAAGTATCCATACAAGAAAAGGCCGAAACTTGCGTCTTTTCATAGATTTCTTTATCCCCCGCTACACTTTCAGATGCCTTTGAATCGTAAACACACTGCCGAACAGTCCGATGCCGACTCCAAGAATCAGTCCCACCGGCGCCAGGACACGAAACAGTTCATTGACCTGAAGAAAATCCAGCACACCCGTAAGCATATCAAACTTTTCAGCCATATAAAGAATCAGCCGATTATAAAGATAATACAAAACCGTCAACGGAATTGCCGCCCCAATCAGGCCGATAATGATACCCTCAATCAAAAAGGGCGCTTTTATAAAAGAATTTTTCGCCCCGATTAATCGCATAATACCGATCTCTTCCTTTCGGACCGAAATGCCGATCGCCACCGTATTGCTGATCAAAAAGACAGCCACCGCCAGCAAAAGCCCGATCACAGCCACGGACACATAACTGACTAAACGGTTGAATCCGGTCAGCATATCCGCCACCTTATCCGACCTGTTAATCTTTCTTACCTGTTCGATGGAAGACAGATAATCCACCAAATCCTGCTGCTGCGCCACATCTTTCATGTAAATTTCCAGGTGCGCATGGTTCGCTAAAGGATTATCGGAAGCAAAACCGTCTGCAAGTTCGGGTGCTTCCGAAAAATAAATCTTCTTATATTCTTCCCAGGTTGTCTCCGCAGACACAAAAACAATCTCCCGAATCTCCGCTCTTGAACGCATCTGCTCGCCGATCTCCCGGATCTCGTCCTCCGATGTATCCTCTTCAAAAAAAACAGTAACGCCTACGCCTTCTTCTACTTCCCTTAAAATATGCTGAAAATTCTGTACCATACAGAAAAAAACTCCAAACATAAAGATACAGGCAGCCATTGTCGCCGTAGAAGCAAGAGAAAATAATTTATTCCGCCAGATGTTCTTAAACCCCTGCTGCAGGCAGTATCCAATCGTACTTAATCTCATCCAATATACCCGCTTTCTTTTTTATCACCGACAATGATCCCCTTCTGCATGCGGATCACTCTCTTTTTAAGCGTATTGACAATGTCCTGATCGTGGGTCACAACAAGCACCGTCGTACCCCGGGCATTAATTTCTTCCAATAGCTTCATAATTTCTCTGGAGGTTTTAGGGTCCAGGTTACCCGTAGGCTCGTCCGCCAGCAAAATATCCGGGCTGTTCACCAGCGCACGGGCCAGCGCCACCCGCTGCTGCTCTCCGCCGGAAAGCTGTCGGGGAAAGGATTTGTACTTTTCTGCCAACCCCACTAAAGACAGCATGGCAGGCACATCTTTTTTAATCTGCCTCGTAGGCGTAGCCACAACCCGTTGGGCAAAAGCCACATTCTCATATACATTTCTGTCCTTCAGAAGTCGGAAGTCTTGAAACACACAACCGATTTTACGCCGATACTTGGGAATCGCCCGCTTTTTCATGCGGGCGAGATTCACACCGTTTACACGGATCGTTCCTTCTGTAGGTTCCAGTTCTTTTAAAAGCAATTTGATCAATGTTGACTTACCGGAGCCGCTGTCCCCGACAATGAAGACAAACTCTCCCCTGTCAATAAACAGGCTTATCCCGTTAATGGCGCCTACGCCATTCTGATAAGATTTTACAACATTATCCAGTTTTATCATGGATATCCTCCCATAATATATTTTAATAATCCAATGTTTCCATATATTTCATATATTTTACGACCATCAACGCAATCTTGAATGTAATAGCATCCTCGAAAATGCGAAGGTCCAGCCCTGTGGACTTCTGCAGCTTATCCAGACGGTACACGAGGGTATTTCTGTGAATATAAAGCTGCCTGGACGTTTCGGATACGTTCAAACTGTTCTCAAAAAATTTATTGATCGTCGTCAAAGTCTCCATGTCAAAATCATCCGGAGATTTTCCGTCAAAAATCTCGCGTATGAACATTTTACACAAAGGAATAGGCAGCTGATAGATCAAACGGCCAATGCCAAGAGAACTGTATGCAATGATCTCTCTGTCGCCGAAAAAGATCCGTCCCACATCCAAAGCCATCCTCGCCTCTTTGTAAGAACGAGACACTTCCTTAATCTCTCCTACGATCGTACCGATGGCTACATGAATATCCTCATCCCCTTGGACGACGGCCGCCCTCATACCTTTGGCCGCAACAATCATCTCGTCGTATCCTTCATCCGGTTCCAGTTCTTTGACTACAATGACATTTTTTTCATCCACAGCAGTAATAAAATCTTTAGACTTTGCCCCGCAATAATTGCGCACGCTGTCCAAAGCGGCATTTACCTGTTCCCTGTTGCTCTCGATCATAAATACTACACGCCTTACTTCTGTCGCTATATGTAACTTTTTGGCGCGGTTATATATATCCACCAGCAGAAGATTGTCCAGCAGAAGATTTTTAATAAAATTGTCCTTA
>CAJUMT010000011.1:0-28794 GCA_910587495.1 uncultured Lachnospiraceae bacterium
TCCTGATCCGGATCGTTTTTCACCAGAGAACCTGCCATATCCACCCGAAAGCCGTCGCATCCCATCTTAAGCCAGAATCGCATGACGTCTTTCATCGCCTCCCGGGTAGCAAGAGCGTCCGCAGAATCCATCGGCTGCTGCCAATCCGGTTCATTGATTTCATAAAATCCATAATTCAGGCAGGGCTGATGGGAATAAAAATTAGTTCCCACACTGCCGTTCCGGTCGCTTAACCCCCGAAGGCTGCCTGAGACATGCCCGACGCCTGTCAGATCTTTCCAAGTATCGTTCGTCCATACATAACGACCGGAATAGGGATTCTTCTCCGGCTTTAAGGATTCTTTGAACCAGGGATGCTCCCAGGAAGTATGTCCCGGCACCAGATCCAGCATGATATGCATGTCCCTTTTATGTACTTCGTCAAAAAGCCGCTTTAAATCCGCGTTAGTTCCATAGCGGGGCGCAACTTTTTTGTAATCGGAAACATCATACCCCGCATCCAGAAACGGAGACGCAAAACAGGGATTGAGCCATATGGCATTGCACCCCAATTCCCTGATATAGTCCAGATGATCGATGATCCCTTGAATATCCCCGATGCCGTCCGCGTTGGAATCCGCGAAAGACTGGGGATAGATTTCATAAAACACCGCGTTTTTTAACCATTCTGTCATTATTTTTACTCCTCCGTTTTTTTATACAGCACAAACGCCTCGTAAGGCTGCAGCGTCATTGTTTCCTGCTCATAAATATTTTCCCGATTGGCAATCAGGCAGGAGGCTCCGACAAAGGCACTAGGTATGGCCATTTTTGTCTCCTGGTCAGAAAAGCTGCATACGACCAGCAGTTTCTGCTTATCCAAAGTCCTTGTATAGACATAAAGCTCCTCACTGTCTTCCAGCAAAAGCTCATATTTTCCGTATACGATCACCGGGTATTCTTTCCTTAACTGAATCAGCTTTTTATAATAATGAAATACAGAATCCTTATCCGCAGTCTCGGCTTTGGCGTTAATCTCTTTATAATTGGGATTTACAGCGATCCAGGGCGTTCCTTTCGTAAATCCCGCGTTAGGCGCGTTTTCCCACTGCATGGGCGTCCTGGCATTATCTCTGCTTTTTGCGGTGATACACGGCCAAAATTGTTCATGGGACAGCCGCCCGGGCGCACACCATTCTTTGTAGGCATTCACGCTTTCAATGTCTTTAAAATCTTCCGGGCTTTCAAACGGATAATTGGTCATTCCCAGTTCCTCTCCCTGATAGATATAGGGCGTACCCTGCAGCATATGCAGGCAGGTAGCCAGCATCTTGGCGGAAACGTCCCTATATGCGGGACGATCATCCCCAAAGCGGGAGACTGCCCTGGGCTGGTCATGATTATCCCAGAACAAACTGTTCCATGCCTTCCCGTGTAGCTCTGTCTGCCAGCGGGAAAGAATCTTTTTTAAAAGCGTCAGCGGAATCTTTTCGTCCGTCCATTTTCCGTATTTTCCGCCTGCGTCTACAAGATCAAACTGGAATACCATATTAAGTTCATGGGTATCTTCCCCTGCATACTGCATCGCCAGCTCAGGCGTTACACAGGGCGTCTCGCCTACAGTCATAATATCGTATCTGGACAGTACTTTATCGTTCATTTCCCTGAGATACTTATGGATATTGGGGCCGTTGACACAATATGGGTTGCTGTCCCCGTACAGTCCCTGCATCTCGCCGTCGGGCATCTCCTTTGTCTTGGAGATCATGCTGATGACGTCCATGCGGAATCCGTCGATGCCTTTTTCACACCACCAGGTCATCATGTCAAATACCGCGTTCCGCACGGCAGGATTATCCCAGTTAAGATCCGGCTGCTTCTTGGAAAACAGATGCAGGTAATACATGGAAGTATCTTCGTCGTACTCCCAGGCAGAACCGCCAAAACAGGAACCCCAGTTATTGGGCGGCAGCCCTTCGCTTTTACCTTCACGCCAGATATAATAGTCCCGATATGGATTGTCTTTGGACTTTCTGCTTTCCACAAACCACTTGTGCTCATCGGACGTATGGTTTACCACCAGATCCATAACAATTTTGATTCCCCGCGCGTGGGCGGCGCCTAACAGGGCGTCAAAATCCTCCATGGTTCCAAACTCGTTCATAATCGCCTGATAGTCGCTGATGTCATACCCGTTATCGTCGTTGGGGGACTTGTATACCGGGGACAGCCAGATTACGTCGATCCCCAGATATTTCAGATAGTCCAGCCTGCTCGTAATGCCCGGCAGGTCTCCGATTCCGTCCCCGTTGCCGTCCATAAAGCTGCGCGGGTAGATCTGGTAAATCACCGCCTCTTTCCACCATGTTTTTTTCATAACTTCAAAGCTCCTCTGCCTTCATATTTTCACAGATTTTAGCACAATCCGCAACCACTGTAAAGCGATTTTATCTTCTCTTAAAACAAAGAACTCCGCAGCCGTCATGGAACAGGCTGCAGGATCTCTAAAAGCTTTTGTATTTCTTCAATGGAGGCGCCGCAGGCTTTAATATCGTCTACGCCGCACCATCTCTGGGCGGACTCTATATCCTGGCACATAGCCATCTCAGGAAATTCCTCTTGTTCCCCATCGGGTTTGTAGTCCGGTATATAATGCCAATATACTTCCCCCAGATTATCTATCAGCGCCAGCATAAGGGCGGACACCGCCTGCATATCCTCATAGAGCTGCTCTTCTTCCTCCTGGCTAAGCTTAAGCCGTTCCCCGTCTTTTTCAAACAGGAAATGAAATTCATAGGGTTCATGAGACGTCTGCAGTTCTGTCTTAAAAGAATATTCCGACAGGGCAGATGAAGGCATCTCCAATGCAATCACCCCAATCAGCCGCCCGTTGGCCGGGGCGTCCCCTATATAAGGATTTCTCGCTTCAAAAAGTTCCCTGGCCGCATATGGATACTCTGCATCCTCATATATATACTGCCCCGGCTCATCTGAAAGCACAGCTTCCTGGTACCAATCTTTTTTCCTGCTTCCGTTGGTTCCAAGAACTATCAAAACAGCCATGACAGCCGCAGCCGCCAATATACCCGCCCAGAAAGCCGGTTTTTTAAAACACAGGGCATGCCGAATCCTTCCCTTTACGTCCTGTTCCCCAAACGCCGGAGGAATCCGACTGCCGGAACCTCTTCCCGACGCAAAGGCAAGAAGCGCCATGCCGTATTCTTTCTTTCGTTCCTCCCCGGACTGTTCCAGCACTTTTTCATCGCAGCTTAGTTCCATATCCTTACACATACCGCGCCACGCAATCCACACCAGCGGATGAAACCAGTATACCGCCAGCAGCCAAAAAGCCAGCAGCTTTACCAGATGGTCTTTTCTTCTGATATGATATTGTTCATGAAGCAAAATCAATTCTCTGGCTCCGCCTCCCAGGCCGCAGGGAATATAGATTCTTGGATGCATAATCCCCATCACAAAAGGCGTAAGAAGGCCGTCGCATGCATAAACAGGCGCTTCCCCTTTCTGCCATAAGGACTCTTCCAGCACAGCCATGCGGACTTTCTTTTTAAGCCGCCATGTACCGGCCAGAAAATATACCAGAAACAAAAGTATCCCTGCAATCCATACATATTTTCCCACAGACAGTGCCGCCTGCGCAAGTTCCTTGTAAGCCCCTTTACTGTACAGCAAATTTCTAAGGGAAAATTTCCCGAGATAAAACGTCGGCGCTTCAGGAAACTGTTCATTTACCCGGCAGCTGCCCATTTCCGTTCCTGTGTATACCTTTGGGCGCTCCGTCTGCTCCGGAATATACTGCATCGTTCCGATCTGTGTATAAGGAGCGTTTTTTTCAAAATGTTCCAGGTTAAAAAGACTGAACTGCGTACCCACAGATACCGGGCAGATCAGCCGGAAAGCCACCACGATCCAAAGGGCATAGAGATATTTTCTGGGCGCCTTCCTGCATAACAGCCGCAGGATAAGCACCGCCATGATACAGTAACCGGCTGTAATGCTCATATTTAAGACTTTGACAAACAAACTGTCTAGATAAAATTCCATCGCCCGCTCCTTTTACTCACGATATTGATCAATTAAAGATTTTAACTCCTCCGCCTCCCGATCCGACAACTTCCTGCCGCATAAAAATGCCGCTAAAAATCCCGGCAGCGATCCCGCAAAAGTACGCTCCACAAAGTCGTCCGACTCCCGGGCCTGTACTTCTTCCCTTGTCACCAGAGGTTCTACCACTGCCTTTTCATTTTTTAAAATACCCTTTTCACAAAGCCTTTTAATCTCCGTATAGGTCGTGGACTTCTTCCATCCAAGCTGCTCCCGGCAAAGTTTTACCAGTTCCCCCGACCCCACCGGCGCGTGATCCCACACAATACTCATAAAACGATAGTCGCTGTTACATAAGTGCATACTTAACCTCCTATTTTAGTTCCGCTGCAGTCACTCTAGTCTGTATTTGTAGACCTTAGATCAAGTCTACAACAACAGACCTGGAATTGCAAGCTTTTTTTATAAATTTATTGTCCCTCCGGCCTGGACTTGTTATAATCTATCCAGGAGGATTATCTATGGACACATCTTTATTCCATGGCAGCCTGGTCGCTTCCAGCAGAATCTTATATACACCGTCCGCTTTTGCCAGAAGCAATCTAATCCATCTACAGGAAACCGGCTCCCTGAAAGCCAAAAAGCCCCACACCAGCCGACGGGAAAACCTGACTTCTTATCTGTTTTTCCTGGTGCTTTCCGGCTCCGGAACACTGGAATACGAAAAGAGAATTATTCCCTTACAGTCCGGTGACTGTGTGTTTTTAGACTGTAAAAAACCCTACTCGCACCGAACCTCCGACGACCTGTGGGAACTTGCCTGGGTACACTTTTACGGCCCTAATATGGGCAGTATCTACGAAAAATACAAGGAGCGGGGCGGACGGACCTGCTTTCACCCAAAAGAAAGTGAAAACTACCGCCGGCTTTTGCAGGAACTCTACCAGATTGCCTCCACCGAAGACCATGTACGGGATATGAAGATTTTTGAAAAGCTCACTTCCCTTCTTACGCTTCTGATGGAAGAGAGCTGGCATCCGGAAAGCAGCCGCAATAACGCGCCCAAAAGGCAAAATCTGCAGCACATAAAAGAATATCTCGACCAGCATTATACGGAAAAAATCAGCCTCGATGAGCTGGCTGAGCGCTTCTTTATTAATAAATTTTATCTGACGCGTATTTTTAAAGAGCAGTTCGGCACTTCTATCAACAATTATCTTCTTAAAATCCGCATCACCCATGCCAAACAGCTCCTTAGATTCACAGACCAGACCATAGAAACCATCAGCAGTGAATGCGGAATCAAAGACGCCAACTACTTCTCTCGTATGTTTAAAAAAATAGAAGGCATCTCTCCGGGAGAATTTCGCAGAATGTGGTAACGAAAGAAAGGATGTATATCATGAAACTTCCCGGCTACTATTCCTCCGGCCAGTTTGCCCGCATGGCAGGCGTATCGGTCCGGACAATCCGGTTCTACGATAAACAGAACATATTAAAGCCTTCCTATGTAAAAACTTCAGGCGCCCGGTTCTATACAGACTCCGATTTCGGACGCCTGCAGCAAATCCTGCTTTTAAAATACCTGGGATTTTCTTTGGAGGATATACGGGAAATGACCATCGCCGGCGCAGACTATCACCTTCTTAAAAATTCTCTGAATTTACAGAAAAAACTGGTGCAAGACCGGATCGAACAGATGCAGCTTGTAGAAAGCGCCATTGAAGATACGGTAAAGGCTATTGAACAGGAACACCAAATCGACTGGAGCTATATGCTGGATTTGATTCACCTGACAGGCGCGGAAAAGAGCCTGAAAATCCACTACCAGAACGCCACTAACATTTCCGCCCGCATTCGGCTTCACCGGGAGTATTCCACCAACCGCCAGGGATGGTTTCCCTGGGTCTATGAACACTGCCGGATACAAGAAGGGCAAAAGATTCTGGAACTGGGCTGCGGCAACGGGGCTTTGTGGACGGAAAACCTCTCCCGACTGCCAAAACAAATAAAAGTCGTATTGTCCGATATATCTGAAGGCATGCTGAGGGATGCTAGGCGGAGTATCGGAGCGGACGATCACCGTTTCTCTTACCAGGCCTTTGACTGCAGACACATCCCTTTTCCCGACGAAAGCTTCGATCTGGTGATCGCCAACCATGTGCTCTTTTACTGTAAAGATATTGGACAGGTGTTAGGGGAAGTCCGCCGGGTGTTAAAGCCGGGCGGCAGATTTTTGTGCAGCGCCTATGGCAGCAGCCATATGAAAGAGATCAGCCAACTGGTCCAGCAGTTCGACAGCCGCATCGTGTTGTCCGCCGAAAAGCTGTATGAACAGTTTGGCCTTGAAAACGGGCAAAAAAAGCTGGCAGCCTATTTTTCTTCCGTTTCCTGTGTCAGATATGAAGACTCCATCGAACTTGACCAGGCGGAACCGCTGATCGAATACATTCTCTCCTGTCACGGCAACCAGAACCAGATCCTGTTGGAACGATATAAAGAATTTCGTCTTTTTACAGAAGAAAAGACCTCCCACGGCTTTCATATTTCAAAAGACGCAGGCGTCTTTATAAATTTTTTATAAAAATAAAAAAAATGCTTGAAGGTGACCATGCGTCACCTTTTATAATGGGTACAATACAAATAACGAAGAAGAAAGCGAGGAACTATATGAGCCAAAATACAATCATTGTCACCGGCGGCGCCGGTTTTATCGGTAGTAATTTTATTTTCCATACGCTGCATAAATACCCGGATTACCGGATCGTCTGCCTGGACTGCCTGACGTACGCGGGCAATTTATCCACACTGGCTCCGGTGATGGACAAGCCAAACTTCCGTTTTGTGAAGGAAAGTATCACAGACCGTGAAGCCGTTTACCGTCTTTTTGAAGAAGAGCACCCGGATATGGTGGTTAACTTTGCCGCGGAGAGCCATGTGGACCGCTCCATTGAAAATCCCCAGATCTTTCTGGACACCAATATCATCGGTACTTCCGTACTGATGGACGCCTGCCGGAAATACGGCATCAAGCGCTACCACCAAGTGTCCACCGACGAAGTGTACGGTGATCTTCCTCTGGACAGGCTGGATCTTTTCTTCACCGAGGAAACGCCTATCCACACCTCCAGCCCTTATTCCTCCAGTAAAGCCGGCGCAGATCTTCTGGTGCTGGCTTATCACAGAACCTACGGACTTCCGGTAACCATCAGCCGGTGTTCCAACAACTACGGACCCTATCACTTCCCGGAGAAGCTGATTCCCTTGATGATCGCCAACGCATTAAACGACAAGCCTCTGCCGGTGTACGGAAAAGGGGAAAATGTGCGCGATTGGCTGTATGTGGAAGATCACTGCAAAGCCATTGATTTAGTCATTCACAAAGGACGGGAAGGCGAAGTATACAATATCGGCGGACATAACGAGATGAAGAATATCGATATCGTTAAAATCATCTGCAAAGCCTTGGGCAAACCGGAAAGCCTGATCACCTATGTCACCGACCGGAAAGGCCACGACATGCGCTATGCCATCGACCCCACCAAGATTCACAACGAACTTGGCTGGCTGCCCGAAACCAAATTCGCCGACGGCATCCAGAAGACGATAAAGTGGTACCTGGACAATAAAGAATGGTGGGAAACCATCATCTCCGGAGAATATCAAAATTACTATGAGAAAATGTACGGCAACCGTTGATTAAAACCAGCGGAACTAAAATCAGCAACGGACCGGCCAAGCCCCAGGAGGGGAGTTGCGGAACTTTAATCAGCATCTGCCCGTACAACGCCCAGATTGATTTTTGGACGCACAGCGGACATAAAATCAATCTACTACCCGGGTGTTGGGAGGGCTGATGCGGAACTTAAATAGGAGGTATTCTAGTATGAAAATATTTGTAACAGGAGTCGGCGGACAGCTTGGACATGATGTGATGAACGAACTTCATAAAAGGCAGTACGAGGGCGTCGGTTCAGACCTGGCGCCAACCTACAGCGGCGTACAGGACGGGACAGCCGTCACAACCATGCCTTATGTATCCATGGATATCACGGACAAAGAAAGTGTAGATGCAGTCCTTACAAAGGAACAGCCGGACGTGGTTGTCCACTGCGCCGCATGGACCGCCGTGGACATGGCAGAAGACGACGACAAAGTGGAAAAAGTCCGCCTGGTCAACGCCGTGGGAACGGAAAATATTGCCCTGACCTGCAAAAAGCTGAACTGCAAGATGGTCTATCTTTCCACTGACTATATTTTCGACGGACTGGGAGATACGCCCTGGGAACCGGACTGCAAGGATTATAAACCGCTGAATGTCTACGGCCAGACCAAACTGGAAGGAGAACTGGCGGTGGCTGAAAATCTGGAAAAATATTTTATTGTCCGCATCGCCTGGGTATTTGGTGTAAACGGCAAAAACTTTATAAAAACCATGCTGAACTCAGGAAAGACCCACGACCGCATCACCGTAGTAAACGACCAGATCGGCACGCCCACCTACACCTTCGACCTGGCCCGCCTTCTGGTAGATATGGTTGAGACGGAAAAATACGGTTATTACCATGCCACTAACGAAGGCGGTTATATCAGCTGGTATGATTTCACCGTGGAAATCTTCCGCCAAGCCGCAGCCATGGGGCATACGGAATATGATGCCGACCATGTGTCTGTAGTCCCGGTCACAACAGCGGAATACGGCGTTTCCAAAGCGACGCGCCCCTTTAACTCCCGTCTTGATAAACGTAAACTGGCCCAGAACGGTTTTACGCCCCTGCCTACTTGGCAGAACGCCCTTAAGCGGTATCTGGAAATTATTTTGTAAGCCCAATCAAAGCCTAAAAACTTTACATTTGAAGATGCTGAAGCACTACTGAAGAACCTGAACTATACCCGTTCTAATAAAGGTACAACTAGCGGTTCGCGGATTATGTTCGTAAGTGACCAACATGGAAAAGTCACCTGCTGCACAAATGGTAATTTCTTCATAAAAAACATAAAGCCAACACAGTATAATATCACAAAAGGCTCCCGGTTATGATTGCCGGAAGCCTTTTCTTTTTTGTAAGCCATCAGATTGACGCATGTCCTTCCCCAATCAGCACTTTCTTCCCCTCAAATGCAAACCCGTATTTCCTGACCCGCCCCGGCTCAATGCCCCTGCTTCTAAGCGTGGTTTCATACTTCATTTCCTCGATCTGCTTAAGGGCTGACCGGACGGCGTCTTCCAGTGTCTCCCCGCGGGCTGCGCGCGCCACCTTAAATTCGATAATAAAAGCATCCTGCCCTTTTTCCTTCGGCTCCAGCATGATATCATACCTGCCAAAGCCGCTCTCCCGGTTGGATGTGACCACATACCTGTCCAAAAGCTCCGCCAAAAGCCCCAGCACAAATCCGTGATAGAAGCGCTCCGGCTGCGTCTTGTCAGAAGGCTTCTTCCCTGTATCAAAGCTGCTGAACACTTCGCAGGAGATGGCGTTCATATACTCGTTCATCTCTTCTAAGTCGTCCCGAAGCAACGCCTTAAGGAATGCATTCTGCATGCCTCGGCATCCTCTGAACCATCCCCGGATCATTTGCAGGAACATAAAGTACACTTCCAGGTTGGTCAGCGTCAGGTCATATTCCATTTCCATGCGATCGACATTGAGTTCGGAGTGTACCGCCTTTAGATACCCTCCGGCCAGCAAAAGGCTCCATACCGCTTCGTCTTCCTGATCCAGCCGGTTGAACACGATATGCTCATCCAGTACCGTATGCAGCGTCCCGCCCCGCAGCAGCTCTTCCATCACCATCTTAATCTCAGGGCTGCCTTCCCTTACCAATTTATCCACCAGGCTGTTGGAACTGGTATTGGCCCAGTATGCAGCGGCTTTTTTCTTACTCAAATAGTTTAAAATAGACCACGGATTATAAATATCCTGGCTATTTCCGAAAACAAAGCCGTCATACCACTTTTTTACTTCCTCTTTCCGGTCGGACATACCGAACTCGTCCAATACCGCAAACACTTCCTCCTCCGTAAATCCAAAGCTCTCCCTATATTCTTCGGAAGTGACAGTCACCACATTAAGATTATTTAAATCTGAAAACATGGACTCTCTGCTCACCCGGGTAATCCCTGTCATGGCCGCACGCTCCAAATATGGGTTGGTTTTAAATGTGGCATTGAACATGCTTCTGGTAAACTGTACCAATTCCTCCCAGTATCCATGCACATACGCTTCCTGCATAGGCGTATCGTACTCATCCAGAAGAATGATCACCTTTTTCCCGTAATAGCGCATCAGAAAGCCCGACATAGCCCGCAAAGCCTCCGTGGCTGTGTGGGGCTCCATATCATAAGTGACTTTCTGGTAAAATTCTTTTTCCTTCTCGTTTAGCGTCCCGCCATCCAGCAGGAAATCATACCGATTATACAATTCCGTTATGGTATAGCACAGCTTCTTCAGCGCACTTTGGTAAGTCGTCTCTTTCACTCCCGCAAAACTGAGCATAATGACCGGCCAAGTTCCCTGAAGCTTCCTATACTCTTCATGCTTCCATATGGACAATCCTTCAAATACCTGCCCCCGCCCCGCATATTCCACCGAGAAGAAACGCTCCGTCATGTTCATATTCAAGGTCTTTCCGAAACGCCTGGGGCGGGTGATTAATGTTACATCATCCCCGCTTTCCCACCATTCCCTGATAAAGTCGGTCTTATCGATATACAGGCAGTTATTTTCAATTATTTTCTCAAAGCTCTGAATCCCGATTCCTACCGTTCTTGCCATAGGCTCCCTCCCTGAAAATCTGATCCAATGGTTTTATGTTTTCCTTATTATACAGTATTCTGCCAAGAAAATCATCCCCACTCAAAGTTTTCTTTCCCCGCCCCAAGCTCAAAATGGTATTTCACAAGCCCAGTATCAATACCGGAAAAAATGCCGTTATCGCATCGGATCGACACTTTATTTCCCGCGCCTGTTATCATAAACGCCTGTTTTGCCAGTGCGGTCGGCGCCAGAAGCGCAGCCTTAATTCCCTGCCGGAACCATTCGGGTTCCTCACCGCTGTAGCGACCCACCTGCTCTGGTCTTTTACTTTTATGAGGGACTCCCTGCGTCCGCCCATATCCCACGGCGACCACGCCCGCTACCCTGCTACCGCAGGATATTTCTGTCATCCGCTTTTTATTAAATGTGCCGCTTACCCACCAGGTATTCAATCCCAGTGCCTGCGCATACAGCATCAACCCGGCTCCACAGTATCCGAGTCTTTCATCCAGATCCGGCGTGTCCTTTCCGGCCATGATAAAAAAGTTTTTCACCCCTTTTGCCAGTACCAGCTTTATGACTGCGGGAAACGCACTGCTGTCCTGCGTCTTAAGTTCCACAACCAAATCATACAATTGGTTCATTTTTTCTATATATTTATTCAGTTCATTCACAATTTCCGCAGGAAGCGGCTGATCTGTATACCTGCGTACCATGTGTCTCTGGCGCATAGCCTCCTTTGTATCCATGCTTATACCTCTTTCAAATTTTGATTAATATTCTTGATCAGGCCGACCATAAAGGATACAGTTTCCTCAATCTCCTGCTGTTTCTGACAGTTCAGCATATCCCCCGCGGCCTGGATATATTTCTTCTGGATGGACTCGGCAAGTTCTTTATAGCTGCAGGCTTTCTTTGTAAGATAGATCCGGCGTTCACGCCCGTCTTCTTTGGATCTTATTCTCTCCACAAATCCTTTTTCTTCCATATTTTTCAGCGTACGAGTAATAGCTGCCCTGTCCACAAGAAATTCCTTTGCAAGGTCGTCCTGCATGATACCATCATGCTGATACAGATACCCAATATACATAAATTCTGTGGCATTAAGTTCCGTACCGGCAAGCTCATGGTTGAGGAAAATATTAAATTGACGGTTCAATATTCCTATGTTTTTTCCAATTGAATACATGATTCCTTCCCCTGTTATAAATTGTCTTCTATCCAGTCAAACAGTCGCTCCGACGCTGATGCATAGCATCCCATCTGGGTATGCGTCTGCCCCATAGTTTCATCATCAAAAAGCATGTACTCTTTTGGGCAGTTAATAGCGTCATAAAACTTTCTTGCTTCCCCCGGATTAATATCCGCCGCAGCGTCCATAACCAAAGTCTTACAGGTCAGCTTATCAAGAATATCACTGTTATCATACTTCTCAAGTTCTTCAATCACAGCATCGATATTGTTTTCAACACCATGTTTCCAAGCATAATCCCTGATAAGCCCATCCACCATAGCCGGGCGGAGAGCGTTAGGCATCTTCTTTGCCATTTTTAACGCACCACCAATAGATTTCCCCCAACTGATATTCCCAGGGTTCGCTATACACAATTTTATTCTTTTTTCAAAAGCAGCCGCCCTCGGCACAAGATAGCCTCCAAAACTGATTCCCATAAGAGCGACCCTGCCCATGTCAATTCCCGGAATCCCTGCGGCATAATCGACAATCGGACGCACCACGTTTTCCCAATCTTTTCTGAATGGCATTTTCTTAAGCCTTAGCACCGCACCTTGTCCAGGACCTTCCATTACAATACAGTGGATTCCTCTTTTGAGAGCCTCATCATACACCCAAACCGTATCCTCTCCAAGCGTATCACGTCCGGGCGTAAGGATCATGAGCGGCGCCTTTTCCCCCGCCGCAGGCGAACGGTAGAAATACCCAGATAAAATCGTATCCTCATACGGAATTTCAATCACCTCTCCGGGGTATCCCGACAGTTCAAGATATTTCCGATAACACGAAATACTCTCTTTCGTATATTCCTCCATGATCGGATTGTCCGCATCCGAAAAAGACGCAAGGGCAAACCGATAATAAGAAGCAGCCCTTAGATATGCGCTTGACGCTGACACCTTCTTCCGGTTGTTCTCTGAGGCAGCCGCGTTTCTTTTTAATCTTTCCGCCATATCGCCCCAGGCAAGAGCCCAGTCTTTCTCATCTGCGCTCTTCATCTGCCCCATTACCTCGAATACCTCTCCGGCATCCGACATTCCATACCGGGATAAGCCCAGAATATGCTTGATAAGCGCTCCGTCATCATATGGTCGTAAAACTTTAATTCCGACCAGTGTTTCCCGGAATAAACATATTTGTTCATGTACATTTTCTTTTTCATCTGCTGCATGGGATTTTCTTTTGCCATTGTTCTGACCTCCTTTTTAATTGATATGTCAATTATATCATATGCATAATTGATATGTCAACTATATAGAGCGGCTCTCCCATTATAGTATTCTGCCAGAAAGACTATCTTCTTACCCGAACAGCTTATGCGTATAATTCTTCCAAAACGAACCGCATCACATGTTCCACACCCGCCATTCCCTGCTGTTTTTGATTGAATATCTGTTTTTCATATGATACAATCAGGCCGTATAGCAAAAAAGTGCGTATACATAACATTCCAACGCAGCTTTATAACATCAACATTTTGAAAAAGGAGCAGAAAATGAAAAAAATATACTTACTGGTATTTATGTCCATGTTTTTGTGCCTGGCCGCCTGCGGGACTGATAAAAAGGATGACATACCGGAAAACAGCCGCCCGGTTCCAGAAGCCGAAACAACCTTTGAACTTACAGAACAGGGAAAAGATTTTCTGGCGCAGATGTGCAGAACATTGAATGACTTCAATTCTCAGACGGCGAAAGATGAAACATTTTGGCAAGACTTCCTGTTTTATTCTTACACCGGCGCGTCAGAAGGTGCCAAAACAGAGCAGGTGCATCATGAAGAGCTAGGATTTGATGAGACAGTTGTTAAAATAAGCCTGCAGGAAGCAGAAGCCTATACAAAACTGGTGTTTGGCACTAATCTGCCAGATACAAAACCTTCCTTTGAAGATATGGAAGAAGGACAGGCTTCCTGCTATTATCAGGATGGTTACTATTACATTGGAGTTTCAGACTTTCCTGATTACCAATACACATTTGCAGATTATGAAGAATCCGATACTTCCATCACAGTACGGTATATGATTGATTTTGAGGACGAAAGTAATGTCGGTGCGGTATGTTTTACTATTGTACCAGAGAACAACGAAAACGGCTTTATCATTACCTCTAAAAGTACCGAATTTACAAATTAAAGGGGGCTGTTGGTATGTCCTTCCCCAATCAACACTTAAAGGCTCCCCGCCCTGACTGCCGGAAGCCTTTTCTTTTTTGTAAATCATCAGATATAGGCCCACCAGCAGGATGCCCGTCAGCCTGTCAATTATTATTCTCTGTTTTTCAGTTTGCATATCCCCTGGGTCATAGTTCCCATTGGGCAGAACGCACACCAGGTCCGGGGCTTGTAGAGCGCCATGACAATCAGGCCCAGCAAAAGCGAAGTCAGCATTAAGCTGTAAAAGCCAAAGCTGAATTGCGCCACCCAATCAGCCACCGTTCCGGCAGTATAAGTCCAGCCCCATGGTACGCGGAATGTCCAGAACAGTTTGATGGCTTCCCGCAGTGATGCCGCGCCCACGCCTACTAAATAGGTTTGGAACACCATATTGCCGAACATGGTCAAAAAGAAAATCAGGAAACCATAGCGGAACCACCTGGAGGACATCCAGCGGGGCGTTGGTTTGCAGCGGGAGCATTTCAGTTCGCCGCCTAACTTACTGAACAATTGTCCCCGCCCGCATAGATGATTGCAGAAGAATTTATTTCCTCCGAAAACGGCAATAGCCAGCGGCAGGAAAAAATCGATCATGCCCAGCCACGCAAAAAGGATATTGAAAAAACCAAGGGCAAAGTAAAGAATTGCCCAAATCCACAGGTAGTCGTACCAATGCTTCTTTTTCATGCTTCCGCCCTCTCCTTCACTTCAATACAACCCGCCGGGCAGAGCTTCGCGCACTTCCCACAGCCCACGCAGCGTTCCGTCTCCACGACGGCATAGCAGCCGCGATATACCTTGATTGCCCCTAGTGGACAAGTGTTTTCACACACGCCGCAGGCAACGCACCGCGTCTTGTCTGCGGCGGCCAGACGTTTTGACAGCATTATCCTCCCTCCTTAATCCCGCAGGGACTTGTAGTAAAGCATACAATGGCAGAATCCCTCATAAGCGGGATCGTCAATCTGCTCTTTGAATTCCCTACACATACACTTCGTTTCCTCCGTGCGTTCCAGCCGACAGGGACAGTAACCGCCGGTCTGCTTCAGCCCCTCGCGAACGGTATTGACAACCTCCTGGTCGGGATTGAGTGTAATTTTCATCGTCCACACCCCTTTCTGATTGGATAAAGCCATTATACCACGCGGCAAAACCGATTTCCGTGACAAAGTTACATTAGTAAGGACCTTCCCCAATCAGCACTTTCTTCCCCTCAAACGCAAACCCATATTTCCTGATCCGCCCTGGTTTAATCCCCCTGCTTCGGAGTACCGTCTCATACTTCATTTCCTCAATCTGCCTAAGGGCTGACCCGACAGCATCTTCTAGTGTCTCCCCGCGGGCTGCGCGCGCCACCTTAAATTCGATAATAAAAGCATCCTGCCCTTTTTCCTTCGGCTCCAGCATGATATCATACCTGCCAAATCCGCTCTCCCGGTTGGATGTCACCACATACCGATCCAAAAGCTCCGCCAGAAGTCCCAACACAAATCCATGGTAAAAACGCTCCGGCTGCGTCTTGTCGGAAGGCTTTTTCCCCGTATCAAAGCTGCTGAACACTTCACAGGAAATATCATTCATGTACTCATTCATCTCTTCTAAGTCTCCCCGAAGCAGCGCCTTAAGGAATGCATTCTGCACGCCGCGGCATCTTCTGAACCATCCCCGGATCATCTGCAGGAACATAAAGCGCACTTCTAGGTTGGTCAGCTTCAAGTCATATTCCATTTCCATGCGCTCGACGTTGAGTTCGGAATGCACTGCCTTTAAATACCCGCCGGCCAGCAGGAGGCTCCACACCACCGCTTCGTCCTCCTGATCCAGTTGGTTAAACACAATCTGTTCATCCAGCGCCGTGTGTAGCGTCCCGCCCCTTAGCAGCTCTTCCAGCACTATCTTGATCTCCGGGCTGCCCTCTCTGACCAGTTTATCCACCAGGCTGTTGGAACTAGTGTTAGCCCAGTATGCAGCGGCTTTGCCTGTATCCAGAAAATTAATAATGGACCATGGGTTATAAATATCCTGGCTGCTGCCAAAAACAAATCCGTCATACCACTTCTTTACTTCTTCTTTCCGGTCGGACATACCGAACTCGTCCAATACCGCAAACACTTCCTCCTCCGTAAATCCAAAGCTGTCTTTGTACTCTTCTGAAGTGGAAGTCACTACTTTGAGATTATTTAAATCTGAAAACATGGACTCTTTGCTTACCCGGGTAATCCCTGTCATGATTGCACACTCTAAATATGGGTTGGTCTTAAATGTGGCATTGAACATGCTTCTGATAAACTGTACCAATTCCTCCCAGTATCCATGCACATACGCTTCCTGCATGGGCGTATCGTATTCATCCAGCAAGATGATAACCTTTTTTCCATAATAATGGTATAAATACTCTGACAACTGGTTCAGCGACAAAGTCACATCCGCGTCACCCATATTTACGTTTTTTCTTCGGAAAACTTCCTTTTCTTCAGCAGTAAGGCAGCTGCTTTCCACCAAAAACCTGTGCCTGGCATATAAACTGACAATCAAATGGATGATCTTCTCGCGGGCATGAAAAAAATCCTTTTCTTTTATATTAGCCAAGGAAAGGCTGATCACCGGATAAGTCCCCTGGAGTTTCCGGTACTTTTCCTCCCGCCATATGGACAAACCCTCAAACAGATCTGACCTGCCTGCATAATTTACGGAGAAAAACTTCTCCACCATATCCATGGTCAAAGTCTTTCCGAAACGCCTGGGGCGGGTGATCAGCGTTACATCATCCCCGCTCTCCCACCATTCCCTGATAAAATCGGTCTTATCGATATACAGGCAGTTATTTTCAATTATTTTCTCAAAGCTCTGGATCCCAATCCCCGCTGTCCTTGCCATAGACTCAGCCCCCCTAAAAATTCAATTAAACTTATTATAAGCGATTTCTTTTCAGGTGTAAACGAAGAAAATCTTATATAAAGTATTTGCCGTTTTATCTCTGATAAGATAGAATATAGAAAACACGAAAATGAGGTGCTTCCTGATGAAAAAAATTTCAGAGAATACATGCTGCGGTTATTGTTATTATTCCTGGGACTTGTTATCGCGCATCTGGGTGTAACGCTCTTTCTCCTGACGGATCTGGGCGCCGATCCTTTCAACGTCTTTATCCAGGGGATTTTCCGGACGCTGGGACGTATGGTTCCGATACTGACCCATGGCTATACCCACGCTGCGGTCAGTATTCTCATCATGTTCATCCTCCTAGCGACAGACAGAAGCTATGTAAAAGCCGGCACCTTTGTGTGTATG
Organism: uncultured Lachnospiraceae bacterium; assembly: GCA_910587495.1. Classification (GTDB taxonomy): domain Bacteria; phylum Bacillota; class Clostridia; order Lachnospirales; family Lachnospiraceae; genus Hominiventricola. Next base: position 17,479 of record CAJUMT010000011.1, read on the forward strand.
GCTGCCGGCGGCCCCATCATTGATGTGTTTACACGCCTTCTGGAGATGTACGTCCACCCGGGAAATCCCTTTGTCATACGCCTTGCGACCCTCGCGCTGGGCTGTGTGATCCTTGCCTTTGGCATGACCATTGTCATCAAATCCGACGCCGGCACCGGCCCTAACGACCTGGTGGCCATCGTCTTAAGCGACCGGCTGTCGAAGCCCTTTGGACCGGTCCGCATTTTGGTGGATATATGCTTCGTGGCCTCCGGCTTCCTCATGGGCGGAGCCGTGGGCATCGGGACACTCATCAGCGCATTCCTGGTGGGTCCGGTGGCCGGAATTTTCCTGCCGCTCAGCGAAAAGCTTGTGAACACCCTGCTCCGTATTATGAAAGGCTCTGACTCCTGATTATTATCACTGAAAATAAAAGCAGCTATACCCTTTAGGTACAACTGCCTTTTACGGTTTTTATGTAGATACATATATTTTTTACTTTTTATCATCATCCCTTAACATTTTCCTCACCGAAGCCATCAGTATAAAGATAATAATCACTAACGGCAGGCCTGTCAGTACGGAAATCGTCTTGACAGCTTCCAGCCCTCCGATCAGCATAAGGCCAATGGATAAAAGACAGAAGAGGACTGCCCAGAGGATCCGGTTCCATCTGGCCGGGTCTTCTTTTTCATCCAATTGTTTCGTCGTCGTCCCCGCCAGCACATAGGCGCAGGAATCAATTGTGGTCGCCAGATAGACAAAACAGACGATGCATAAAAATATCATCATGAATTTTGCCATAGGCAAAGTCTTTAAAATTGCCACAATGGCCGCGCTCTGCCCTTGCTGGGCCAGGATAGAAGCCAGATCCACCTGACCTGAACTTTGCAGGTACAAAGAATACCCGCCGAAAATCATAAAACTGGTACAGCATCCAAGCGTGCCCCAGATTAACTGCCCCCACATGACTTCCCGTACTGTGCGCCCTCTGGATATCTTACCTACAAACATTCCCATCATAGGCATGAAGGCCAGCCACCAGCCCCAGTAAAACACTGTCCACTCTTTTGTAAACGCACCTTCTCCAAAAGGATCGGTCCATGTACTCATCCGCACAAAGTCTGACAGATACAACCCCAGAGAATTTACTTCCATCTTGAATATGTCAATCGTAGGCCCTACGAACAGCACAATCAACATAAAGACAAAAGCAAGCACCACATTTATATTGCTCAGATTCTGGATTCCTTTATCCAGTCCCAGATATACGCTTGTTCCAAAGATCAGCACCCATATGATTAACACAACGATACATACTGCAAAATCCAGGGACGCAGGAATATTAAATACTTCCCGGATGATCGTAGAGAGAACCGGTGCGCCAATGCCCAGGGAAGTGGATATGGAACCGACGATCCCAAAAACAACTAGAATATCAATGATATGTCCGATCCAGCCGTCTGCATGGCCTCCAATCACACTTTTACAGGCCGTACTTAAACGCATACTTTTTTCTTTCCTGACAAACATAATATATGCAATGGCGACAATAGCAGGATTGTAGATTGCCCATGCGCTGAATCCCCAATGAAACTGCCCATACATATGCGCATATTCATAGGCTTCTTTGCTGAAAGGCTCCAGGTCAAAAGGCGGACCACTCACATAGTAAACCGGCTCTAAAAATCCTAATATAACAATGCTTGTCCCTACACCTGCGGTAAACAGCATGGCAATCCATGAAAGATTGCCATACTGTGGTCTTTCGTCTGCCTCGCCCAGACGTATATTCCCGTATTTGCTGATACTCAGCCAAAACAGAAAGCCAAAAGAAGCAAGGCAGGTGAGGAGGAATATCCATCCGAATTGTCCCGTACACAGGTCAAACAAATAAGAAACAATACCGTTTACCCTATCCGGAATCAGATAGATCGGAAGCAGCAGCATAAAAAGCACTGCAACTGCAGGAAGAAATATCTTTTTTTCAATATTTTGGAACATTCATTATGCACCTTCTTCGTATTTGACGATCAGCGCATCGGCAACTCCAACCCCTTCTCCTTCCGGGTACACAAACAGAGGATTGATATCCAGTTCCTTTAAAGTATCTTTATTTGCACTTGCATAGTTGCCTATGGCAACGATCGTCTCGCAGAGCGCTTTAATATCGCATTTCGCAGAGCCGCGGTAACCATTTAACAATTTGAAAGACTTTAAGGACTTCAGCATCTCCAGTGCTTCCGTCTCTGAAAGCGGAGCCGGATATAACGCCACATCCTTAAATACTTCCACGAACACGCCGCCCATACCTACCATAATCATAGGTCCGAACTGCGGATCATTGTTAACGCCGATAATCATCTCAACCCCGGATTTCAGCATGGGAACCATCAGGATTCCATTAAGCTTTACTTCCGGTTTTTTCTCTGTGACGTTTTTCATAATCTTTTCATATGCAGCTTTCGCCGCTTCTGCACCCCGAATATTCAGTTTCACGCCGCCTACGTCACTTTTATGGAGAATATCCGCCGACTCAATCTTCATGGCAAGCGCCTCTTCTGTGGAAGCAGCAAAGGAAACAGCCTCTTCCACAGACGTGGCAATCACCTCTTTGGGTACTGCTACGCCAAATTTTCCAAGTTCGACTTTGCTGTCATGCTCGGACAACGGGATTGTTTTGTCAGATTTTCCTTTTCCGGGAGCCAGTGCAAGCGTCTTTTCTTCCGGGCGATAAGAAATAAAGTCAGCCAAATGGCGAAGCATCTTAAACGCATAGACCGGAGGCGGCAGGATCGGCACACCAATATGGAACAGCTTATCCTGGTATTCCAGATTTCTGGTATTTTCCGCAAAGGGGATCATGGCAATTGGTTTGCAGGCGTCTCCTTTTTCTTTCACTACCTTTTCAATACCTTGATACATATAGTGGATGGCCGGATCCGCGATATCCAAAAGCAATGTATAGCCAATCAACACCATGCCAATGTTGGGGTCGTCCATGACTGTACGAAGCGCGCCGGCATATAGATCTGCATCATAGGAAAGACTTGCCGTCATATCCAACGGATTATTCAGAGACGCATAATCCGGAAGCTGTGCTTTTAAGCTTGCCAGCGTCTCTTTTGTAAAGTCCGGATACTCCACGCCGTTTAAGCTTCCCACATCCGCACAGATTCCGGTCTCGCCGCCGGATAAGTTCATGGATGCAAAGGTTGCTTTGTCCGGAATCTTTTTTAAAGTTGAAAGCATCAGGGACATAGCCATCAGTTCTTCTAAGTCGTCCACACGGATTGCTCCGAATTTTTTCAACACTGCATCAAAGGAAGCATCCGAACCGGACAGACTTCCGGTATGAGAAGCAGCAATCGCTCCGCCTTTGGCACTGCGTCCTGCTTTTAAGATCACAACCGGTTTTTTTCTTTCAGCCGCTTTCTTTAAGACTGACGCGAATTTATTTGCGTCCTTGACTCCCTCGATATAAACACTGACCACTTTCGTATTTTCGTCGTCCACGAGGAACTCCATATAGTCTTCTACCTGAACAATCTTACCGTTGCCGGCAGAAATACTGTAGGAAAATCTCATACCCGGGCAGTCCATCAAAGACAGGCACAACTGTCCGCTCTGGGATACAACGCCCACGCTGCCTTTGCGGTCCCTTTTTTCGGAAATAAACGCAAATGCCTGGACATTATCAATGTAATTCACAAATCCGGCACAGTTCGGTCCCATGATAGCAATATCAAGTTCTTTTGCAGCAGCAATCAGTTCTGCCTCGTTTTTCCTTCCTTCGTCCGTACCTACTTCACCATAACCGCTGGCAAACACAACTGCTCCGCCACAGCCCTTTTTTGCTCCTTCTCTAAGAAGCGGAATTACGGTCTTCTGTGAGGTGCAAATCACCATTAAGTCAACCGTATCCGGTACATCTGTAACGCTTTTATAACACGGTACGTCAAATACCGTTTCTCTTTTTGGATGAATAAAATACACTCGGCTTCTGTCTTCCACATAAGAAAGGATGTTTCGGCAGACATCTCCGCCGAAACCTTCCTTTTCACTTGCACCAATAACAGCAACCGATTGTGGTTTTAACAGTTTCGTTAAGTTCATATTCTGTTTTCTCCCTGATCTGTTATGGTATTTCTATACTATTTTCCTTCCACACCCCTGCGGTAGCAGGCAACATTCTTTTCATTAAACTTTCCTTTGCCCTTCTTCTCAAAGAAAGAGACAATAGCGGTTTCCATATATTCAATGGAGAAAAGATCGCTGTTGGCAGCTAAAGCTCCCAGCATTACAAGATTGGCTCCTTTTGGATTAGCCACTTCCGCCGCAATATCCGTAGCCGGAACTTTTACGACTTTGATATCGTCACGGTAGGTGCGGTTCTCTGGCACGATGGAGGAATTTACAAGGAGCAATCCGCCTGGTTTTAACCTTTCTTCAAACTTATCAATGGCCGGGGTATTCATTGTAAATAAAATATCCGGCTGTTTGGATATAGGGCTTGCAATCAGTCCGTCACTGATCTTTACGGTACAGTTGGCGGTACCTCCGCGCATCTCTGAACCATAAGACGGATAAAATAATACATTTTTATCCTGTTCCATACCGGCATTAATCAGCAGCATACCTGCGGTCAATACACCCTGACCGCCGAATCCGGCACAAATAATCTCTTTTTTTGCCATGATCTATTCCTCCTTCTTATCCTTAAATTCACCCAGAGGGAAGAATGGGATCATCTCGTTTTTAATGCGCTCCACACTCTTTACCGGCGTCATGTTCAGGTTTGTAGGACAGGGAGACAAAAGCTCTACCAAGCAGAAACCTTCGCCCCGCATATGTTTCTCAAAGGCTTTTTTGATGTATTTCTTACTTTGTACCATTCCTTTGGCATCTGCCATGGAACCTCTTGCCAGATAAGCAATATCCAGTCCGGAAAATGCCTGATCCACTCTAAAAGGCATGCCTGCTTTCTTGGGATCTTTTCCATGCGGCGTGGATGTGGTAATCTGTCCCGGAAGAGAAGTAGGCGCGCACTGTCCTCCTGTCATACCGTACAGACTGTTATTAATAACGATCGCCACCACGTTATCATTTCGGATAGCTGTGTGCATAGTCTCCGCCATGCCGATTGAATATGCGGCGCCATCTCCGATATACGCCATAACCGGATTTTCCGGACGTACCTTCTTGACACCGACCGCCGTTGCGATTGGTCTCCCGTGAGCTGCCATAATCGTATCAAATCTCCAGGAATCAATATTTAAAGAGCCGCAGGCCACATCCACAATCGCCAAGAGCTTCTCGCTTAATTCCATTTCTTCCATAACTTCGGCAATCAGACGAACTGCAAGGCCATGTCCGCAACCGGGACAAAAACCGCTCTGTGTAAATGTCACTGTTTCAGGAGCTACTAACCTCATACTATTTTCCCTCCTTTTTCAGCATCTCTTTTGCCTTCGCAATGATTCCCTCTGATTCAGGAATCTCAAAAATAGAACCATAATGATCCACCGGATATTTGCTTTCTGTGGCAAGCTTCACATCATCCACCATCTGCCCTAAGATATTCATCTCCACAGTCAGGAACGCTTTTGCTGCCTTTGCTTCTTTAAATGCCTTCACAGGGAACGGCCATAAGGTAATCGGACGAATCAGGCCCAGTTTTAATCCTTCCTCCCGGGCAAGTTCCACGGTCTCCCGACATACGCGGGAACTAATACCGTAAGCCACCAGCACTACCTCGGCGTCTTCCACCTGTACGTTCTCATAACGCTGTTCCTGCTCCATCTGCCTGTATTTCTCAGACAGATATCCTTCATAATCCGGATGTGTGTAATAGACATTCTGGATCTTTCTCTGCTCGCAGCCTTTTTTGCAGCCTTTGATAGTCCAGTCAAATTTGTTAATATCATGTTCCTGGAACTTCGGTATCTCCACCGCCTCAATCATCTGCCCGATAGCCGCGTCAGAAGCAATCAATACCGGATGACGGTACTTTTCTGCCAAATCAAAAGCCTCCGCCATCATGTCCGCGTTTTCCTGTACGGATGCAGGCGCCAGCACCAGCGTATGGTAATCTCCATGTCCTCCGCCTCTGGTCAGCTGCCAGTAGTCGCCCTGCCCCTGTGCAATATCGCCCAGGCCGGTTCCTATACGCATAACATCTACAATCACGGCCGGAAGATCGGCTGCCACCAGATAGGAAATCCCTTCCTGTTTCAGGGAAAAGCCCGGGCCTGACGATGTCGTCAAAGCCCTTGCTCCTGCAGCGGCAGCTCCCAGTACCATATTGATACCGGCAAGCTCTGATTCAGCCTGAATAAATTCTCCGCCCACTTCTTCCATCCGCCAGGACAAATATTCCAGAATCTCCGTCTGCGGCGTAATCGGATATCCGCTGTAAAAGCGACAGCCTGCAGCCAGTGCTGCCTCGGCCAGCGCTTCATTGCCTTTTAATAATACTTTAGCCATTGCTGACCTCCTTATCTTATTTCAAACACATAGTCCGGGCACACCCGATAACAGGTCCCGCATACCGTACATTTGTCCGCATCTACAACAATAGTATTGTATCCCTTTGCGTTGACATGGTCAGAGACACTGATCGCTTCTTTGGGACATGCATTGATGCAGTAGCCGCATCCTTTACATCGTACGGGATTTGTATATACTTTTTCACTTTTTTCTTTTCCCATCACAGGATTACCTCTCTATTATAGTTCCGCTTCGCCCTTACAACACCTTTTACCCAGGGCAGTTTGCTTCGCACCCTGCCCTGCCTGTTGTAAGGGTTTCGCTGTTTTATACTTGCACTTTTTTACCCAATCTGTAGACGGTCATAGACAATACGGCGCCTACAATACCTGACACTGCCAGGAAGATAAAGATATAGTTGTAACCTGCTGCTCCATGCGCGTCCAGCCAGCTTCCAAACAGAACGGAATAAATAGAATCCGGAAGATATCCGATGATGGATGCAATTCCTATTACCGTACCGGTCATGGCCCTTGGAATACCAGACTCGCTGACAGTAGAGAAAATCACGCCATACATCATCATGGAGAATGCGCCCGGGAGCAGCGTATACAAGCTTGCTGACAGAGGACTGATTCCTGACGGCAGGATCAATACGATACCAAACAGCGCCGCAAGGATAATAAACGCAGTTGACAGCCATTTACAGGTAGATTTAAATACTTTATCTGCCAGCAAACCTCCAACCGGAGAAAGCAGCAGAAGGAGATAATTACGAATAATAGAAATCAATCCTGAATCCTCCGGAGATACTCCTCTTACTTCTGTCAGATATGGATTGAAATAGGACGTATTGCTGTAAAAACCATAACCACAAAGTATGGTAAGCGATACAACCCAGACAACCGGATTTTTCAGCAGTTTTAAAACATCACCCATCTGAAACTTCGGTTCATTGTCATCCCCTGCATTGTTTCCTGCCTTTTCCGGCATCAGGAAGAACAAAAGAACCGCCGATACCAGTGCTACAGAACCTCCGGAAACTACCGCACGGAAAAATCCTCCTACCATATCTCCGCCCGCCGTCTTATAGACATTCAGCGCCAGTGTATTAGTCAGTGCAGCCGTTATACCGTTGCAGGCATAATACAGACCATACATAAATCCTTGCTCTTCTTCCGTTCCAATAATTCGAACCGCCTTCATAAGCGACGACCAAAAAACAAACGCCGTACTAAAAGAAAGGCCAAGCCACACAACCATGCCAACCATAAAGTTCATCGTAAATGCATAGATCCATGCTAACACGGTGGTAGCCGCCAGGGAAATGACCAGCGCTTTCTTCGGTGACACTTTATCGGCAATAATGCCGCCAGGTATGTACAAGATCATGTTACCGACAGTATACATGGTCATCAAAAGTCCTGACTGTGTGTTGGTGATCCCCATAGCTGCGATCTGTGCATCATAAAAGATGTATTTTATATAAGGAAGAAAATAGATCGAACCTCCGGCAAGACCAAGTGCTGCAATTGTAAGATATTTTCTAAGTTTTGAATCCATATTTATTCCCTTCTGCTGTTTATTTCAACAGTCCCTCTGTGTACCAGTTACTATTACATATCCGGTGTATCTGATTTGTCCGGCGTGAACAGGCGCCTTGCCACATCACGGGTAAATTCACCTGTCTTCTTGGACTCTTCAAATACAAGCCTTGTCTGCTTGCGGATCAGGTCTACGGTATCTTTTACAATCGCTGCCGCCGCATCCTCATCATTCATATTCTCAATCTTTACAATACGGAAGATAACTGCTTCATAAATACGGATACCACCCATATTAGAAATGAAATCTACCGCTACGTCCACACCTTTTTTGCGGAGAATTTCGTCTGCTTCCGGTGTTGTCGGGATATTTGCCGCCTCAACCAAAAGAGAAGCTTTGATCTTGTCTGCATTATTTACATTAATCACATCTTCCAATGCTGCCGGAATCAGGATATCGCATTCCTGGCTAAGCCATTCACTGTTAGGAAGAACTTCATATCCATCCTCGAATACTTCTTTATTCATAACTCCCTTCGGAAGTCTGGTTTCCACAAGTTTTTTCACGTTCAGACCGTCTTTGCAGTATACCAATCCGTTTACATCCGCGATACCAACGACTTTATAGCCCATTTTATCCAGAGCAGTCACACAACTTGCACCTACGCAGCCAAATCCCTGAATTACTACAGATGCGCCTTTTTTTCCGCCCTTCATCTTCCACGCTTCGTCTGCTGCCGCTGCTACGCCGTAACCTGTGATCATGTCATACATCTTAAATCCGTCATAAGTCAGTTCTTTTTCTGCCCTGTCATGGTTCACGATACCCTGATGGATGTCCGGATCTTCTTTCATAGCTTTCGTCTGGGGAATACCGATGCCCAGATCATCCAGGATTCTAAGAACATCTGAATAATCAACGCCCAGGTCGCCTCCGATCGATACGCCTGCATTGATAAACGGCGCTGTAGCTGTCAAGAACCTGCGCAGCACATCCAATGATCCGGTGCGTTATAATCATAAGCAATACCCGCTTTGCATCCGCCGGTCGTCTGAGATTCACATGCTTTGTATTTATATCCCATTGTGGTTGCCAGACGGATCACTTCTTCTTTTGTTACAGTCGGATGCATTCTTGTTCCTCCTCCGCAGTAATGCCCTACGAAGTTGTAAGCGCACATCCATCCGATTGCATCTGTCTCAGTATCATTCCATTCGATCACTACATAAGGTTTGTTAGCCATAACTCAAAATCCTCCTGATATGTTCTTTATTATAGAACTTTGTTCTTAATACATTTTATTTTTTAAACCCGGCAGATGCCGAGTTCCTTTGGGTACCCTATCTTGTTCTGTATTATAGAACTTTGTTCTTGTTTTTGTATGTACATATCATAACACTATTCGTTATTTTTTTCAATGGCTATCTTCTCTTTTTAATTTTTTTGGCAAATTGCACAATTTTCAGATGTCTTTTTTATAACCTTTTCTGAATTTCCTGTTTATAACGATTCAGGATCTCCGCAAATATCAGAATCTTCTCTTCACTCATCCGAAGAGACGGCGCACTGATACTAAGGCCCCCTTCCGGTTTTCCCTCATGATTGAGCAGTGCAACCCCCACACATTTAATGCCAAACATAAGCTCCATATCATCCAGCCCATATTTACGCGCAGCAGTTATTTTCAGTTCTTCTTCCAACTCCTGACGGTCTGTAATCGTATTTTCTGTAAATGCCTCCAACGGTTCTTTTAATAGCTCGTCCCGTTCTGACTTGTCCATACTGGAAAGAATCGCTTTTCCTACGCTGGTGCAGTGCATCTTGGCACGCTCTCCTGTAACAATACTGCCCGGAAGCTTCTGGGATTCCGGATAAACAGCCTCTAAATATACGACCTCCTCACCTCTGGGTATGGTCAAATATACAACCTCTCCCACCTCTTCCGCAATCCGACGCATAAACGGTACCGCGATCCGGCTGATATCCAGATTCTCACGCAAAGCCCGGCTTAAAGAGAACACAGCCGTCCCGAGGCGAAACTTTCCGGAATCCGGGTCCTGCTCCAGGTAGTCCATGGCTTTAAAGGTAGAAAGGATATTGTGGACATTGCTCTTATACAACCCCATCTTTTCACTGATCTCCGTCACCCCAAGCGGCTGCTTCTCCACAAAGCATTCCAGCACTTGCAGCGCTTTCTGCAGACTCTTAATCTTGATCTCTGTTCCTTCACTTTTCATAAATTGTCCCCCCTGTTTGAAAAATAACCGCAGATACAACATACGGTTATTTTTTTGAAAGATGTTTTTTGACAGTTTAGCATAATTTGGGAGAAGTTGACAATACTTAATTTTAAATTGAATTTATATATTTTCCCAACTTATAGGCAACAGTCTGAACATCAATCGGTTTTGCCAAATGGTCATTCATACCACACTTTAAACACTTTTGGATATCTTCCGAAAACGCGTCGGCAGTCATAGCGATAACAGGAATATCCGCATCCTCACGTTCCAAACTCCGGATCGCTGCGGTCGCTTCGTAACCGTTCATAACAGGCATCCGCACATCCATAAGAATCGCGTCATAATACCCGACTGAAGATTTCGCAAATTTTTCGAGGCAAATACTCCCATTTTCTGCCCAATCCAATTCCATTTCAAGACCAGAAAGCATTTCCCTTGCAACTTCCCAGTTAAGTTCATTATCCTCCGCCAATAAAATATGTTTCCCCCGAAACACCAGATCAGCCGTCTTTTCTCTGCCAACAATTTTTTCAATGCCAACACCGGCAAACGCATTCAGTGCGTCAAGCAAAGTGGATTTAAATAACGGTTTGGAAATAAAGCCGACAATCCCCGCTTCTCTGACCTCGTCTGTCATCCTGTTCCAATCACAAGTCAAGAGTAGTATCGCCGGACTGTCTTCCCCGCAGTTCAAGCGGATTGCCCGAGCAGCCTCGATCCCATTCATATCCAGCAGATTCTGTCCCAAAAGAATCAGTTGATAGCAGTCATCCACCATCCGTTCCATTGCCTGCGCAGCGCTCAGACACCATTCGGAGCGAATGCCAATGGATTCTAAAATGTGGACAGTATTGACACATAACCGCTCATCGCCATCAAGCACCAATACATGCCAGATCGGAAACATCCTATCGATCTTCCGTTCTGTCGCCTTTTCCAAGTCAACCACAACATGAAATTCGCTGCCCCTGTCCTGTTCGCTGCGGACAGAAATGGTAGCGTCCATGGCGTCTACAATACACTTGGTAATAGCCATTCCCAACCCGGAACCCTCTGTTTT
>CAJUMT010000011.1:28804-36575 GCA_910587495.1 uncultured Lachnospiraceae bacterium
TACGCGTGTGTTGTCCTCTCTGCTGAAGGATTCAAATATTACCTTTTGATATTCTTTTGACATGCCAATACCTGTATCCTTCACCAGGAAATGAGTGCGAACACGGAAAGGTTCCTTTGGAAGCGGTTCTTGGTACACTGTCACTTGAATAGATCCGTTTTCCGGCGTAAATTTGACGGCATTCCCCAGCAGGTTAATCAATACTTGATTCAGCCGTACACTGTCACAGAACACATCCTCTGAAAGAATTTCGTAAGCAGCCGCGTCAAACTGCTGATTCTTCGCTTTGACCTGAGGCTGTATAATATTGACAATGCTGTCCATCACCTCTCTTAACGACATTGGTTCAACATTCAGCGCCATTTTACCGCTTTCAATCTTAGATATATCCAATACGTCATTGATCAACCCCAGCAGATGTTTGCTGGACAAGGCAATTTTATGTAGATAATCCTGCACTTGTGCCGGATTATTTGCATTATCTATCGCCAAAGACGTCATCCCGATGATGGCGTTCATAGGAGTTCGTATGTCATGGCTCATGCTAGAAAGGAAGACCTGTTTGGCTGCGTTGGCCTGTTCCGCCTCTTTTCGCACTCTTTCCGCGTCTTTCCGGGCTGTATCCATTTCCATATTCATGCGCTTCAATTCAGATACTTGGTTTCTGAACAGTTTCAAATATTGAAAGAATATGTAAAGAAGCATGGCAACTACCGCGAAAGAAGCGGCGTAAACAATGGTAAGCCAACATCTGCCCATTCCTGAGATCGCATGATCAAGTCCATCGAAGGGAAGAACCGTCACCAAATACCAATCACAGTAGGGGAGATTGGTACAATACAAGTGATGACGCGATTCTCCCTTTTTTAGAATAACGGAATAGTCTTCTCCGGCATTCATGGCCACTGTCAGCTGCTCAATATAGGTATCCGCTTCCTCGCTCTGGTCATCAAAAATACTGTAAAGTCTGTCAAAGTAATTTTCATGAGCATCGTCCTCATTCCCAATAACGTAGCTTCCATCCTTTCGAATGACAAAGGAATAGCTCAGCGAACTGTCTGAGTCAAGAAAAAGAACCTCCCCCATATACTTGGTGGAGAGTCCCACAACCATGGCAAGACTGCCGCTTCCGCCAGACATAGGATATTCACATGGGACACCGAACAAAATCACGCCCTCCCCGTTGCTGTTAACAGCGGATGCCGCCTTGCGCTCTCCGTTTTGCAGGCTCTCTAAAAACGGCTCAGGGTGCTTAAACTCCACAGGATCGCCATAAATCATTTCAATTTCGCCTTCGGGCGAATATAAGGCGGCGCACAAAAAATGCCTTGCTTTTGCGCCGTATTCAATTTCTTCTTTCGAGCCGTAGCTGGAACTTCCGTCTCCTGCCGCGATATGCGCAATAGATTCCGCCATCGTCAGGCGGAGTTCAATGATTGTTTCAAAGTGCAAAGATACCTGCTCATTCATTCCGGACATATAAGCGGTGCCGATATCCTCAATCGTGTTTTCGCTCATGTTGTGAATTGATACTCCAAGGAATGAAAACACGAAGATAGTTAAACAAATAACTACTGCTATGCTGATTTTCAAAGATTGAGGCAAAGCCTTATTTTTCATATTTTTCTATCTCCACAGGTTTTAATATTTGAGTTGTCGGATTATTGGGTTCTCAATATTCCATACCCCTAACAGCCCCTCAGCCTGCTTATGACCTGGAACATTTTTTGGATATCCACCGGTTTTGCCAAATGTTCATTCATTCCGGCGTCCTTTGCCAACGCGATATCTTCTTCAAACGCGTTGGCTGACAACGCAATGATAGGTACTGTCTCCGCGTCTTCCCGTCCCAGGCCGCGAATCACCCGTGATGCCTCATATCCGCTCATGACTGGCATCATCAAATCCATAAGTACGCAATCAAACGTCCCCGGTTCGGATGCCGCGAACGCATCCACGGCGGCTTTTCCGTCGTTGGCGGTCACGACCTCCATGCCTGCATCCTTGAGAATATACTCCACGATTTCACAGTTGATCTCGTTGTCCTCCACCAAGAGCACGCGCATCCCGACAATATTGTCCGGCACATTCCACGCCTCTTCCGCAGGCTCTTTGCTCCATGTCTCATCAATTCGAACAGGTAGTGTAATTTCAACCATGCTCCCTTTGCCGATCTGACTGTCTATCTCAACCGTTCCCTTCATCTGATCGACCAGTTTCTTTACAATGGACATACCAAGTCCAACACCATTATAGTTGCTTCTCGCACCCTGATGATCCTGCGTAAAAGGTTCAAAAATACGCTCCTTAAAGTCCTTGCCAATACCAATCCCAGTGTCTTTGATTACAAAACGGCAGTTTGCCGTTCCATCCTGGAAGGCAGTCTCCTCCACCCGGACAAATACAGAACCACGGGGCCGATTATACCTGATGGCATTATCAATGACATTCATCACGATCTGTTTCAAATGCAGTGGATTACCGATAACTCTCCTATGCCGCAGACCGGACGCCTCCAACTCCAGTCGAATTCCCCGCTCTTCTGCCAAGGGAGACAAAATCGTGATGCATTCTTCCAAGGTATCATGAAGATCAAAGGGTTCCTCCACCGCCAGCCTCCCGCTCTCCAACTTGCTAACCTGAAGTACATCGTTTACCAGGGAGAGTAGATGCTCCGTTGACACACGAATTTTCTCCCGGCACTCCCTCTGCCGCTCCGGATCATCCTGGCTTTTTTCCAGAATGGCCAGCATTCCCAGAATCCCGTTGATTGGCGTGCGCAGATCGTGAGACATGTGAGAAAGAAATTCACTTTTTGCCGAATTTGCCTGCCTCACCCGCTCAAGAAGTTCCATAATAGACTGTTCCTGCTTCTTTCTGGTCACCATGGTTTCTGTGATGTCTTGATGGTATCCATTCAGGCTGGCACCTGTTTTTTCGAAGATCTTGTCCGGCACGCCGCCGCAACGGACATAAATCTTCCCCAATTTCGGATGATTCCAGGGGTAGACCACTTCGGAACATCCGTTTTTCAACATCTCCCGCACGGATTCTTTCACCATCTCCACATAATCTGGATCAATGCCTTCGAACCAGCGTCGGTAACACTCCTCTGGTCCGATACTGTCTGGCACGCCCAAAAGAATCCGCATGGTCCGGTCCGCATACATTCTCGGCGGACAGCCCGCCTCCAGCTCAATCGTCCAGATACCTGTCCTAGCTCCCTCCAGAATGTCCTCAAGACTCTGTCTTGCCTCCAGCTTATATTTTTCTTCCTGCTCCACAAGGGCGTTGACGTCCCGCTGGGCAAAAATCGCGCAGTTCTCCACGGCTGTCTTCTCAGTGGCAGAAAAATGAATTTCCAAATGTTTTAGCCCAAAGGAACAGTCCTTCACCTGGTATCGGACCGAGAATTTTTTCTTAGTCCTGAGCCTGTCAAGCACATAACTTTTTTTTGTCACAGCGCGAAGCCGTTCCTGATCCCGGGGAACCACATACTCGGAAATATACCTCTCCATAGCCGCCGCATAGCCTTCCTGAAAATAGGCCGCCCAGTCCACCCTCATCTGCTCGCTGCTACGGTAAACCTCACATTCGCCTGTGTCGAAGTTCACCTCATAAATGCCCAGATAGTCCATACTGAGGGCATGGAGCACGTTATAGCTCCTCTTTTGAAGTTCCCGGACCAAGTTGCGCCGTTTCAGGGAGGACACAATAAAGTACGCCGCAGTTTGGAGCATATTTGAAGCATATTCCAGCGACTTCACAGGGGGATTGTCCACACCGTAAAAACCAATGATCTTTTTGCCGTCATACAGAGGGACCACAACAAGAGAATGTATGCATTGCCGCTTCAGATTCTCATACTGAAGCGGCTCGGTCTCCTGGATATCTTCCAGACTTTCAATAACGATATGCTTGCCGACACTGAACTTCTGATACCAGCTGGCGCACACCTCCGGCGGAACATTTTGGAGGCTCTCCTTTTCCGGCTCCACGCCGTCGGCCACCCACTCGTAAGTGTTGTCGTCGCCGCCAGACTCGTTTTGCTCAAATATATAAGTCCGTTCTCCGTTCAACGCTTTTCCCAAGTGCTCCAGCAGCACCTCCAGCGAATCATCCGGTGTTTTTTCCAGCAGGGCGACACGAAGGCCCTCGTTAATGACGGCCTCCAGATTCTGAACACTTTGTATCCCGTTGTGTCGTTCACAGACCCCGGCGGCTGGAGCGCCCTCCCCAATCCGTTCAAAAAGTCTCCCTGAATAATCCATATACCTGTCCTCCCCATTGACCGTTTCCCAAAACAACTATTTTACAGCGATTGCCTCCACCTCGCAAAGCACTCCTTTGGGAAGTTCCTTTACCGCCACACAGCTTCTTGCCGGCCTGGACACAAAATACCCCGCATAGACCTCGTTAAATGCGGAGAAGTCTCCCATGTCCGCCAGAAAACAGGTTGTCTTTACGACTTTTTCAAATCCGCTGCCTGCCGCTTCCAATATAGCGCCTACATTTTTACAGCTCTGATTCGCCTGCGCGGCAATCCCTTCCGGAATCTCTCCCGTAGAAGGATCTACCGGAATCTGACCAGACGTATAGATCATTCCGTTTATTTCATATCCCTGTGAATAAGGGCCGATCGCCCCTGGCGCTTTCTCTGTTGCAATAATTTTCATAACATGTTTCCTCCTGTATGATTATTTAAAATAATATTATTAGATCAGTTTAAGATATCACCTTCAAGGCGTCCCCCACTGTGGCCGCTCCCACAAGACGTATTCCGGTGATGCTCTTTACCTGTTCTAAACTGCTCTGCGGCAGGATCACCTGGGTAAAGCCAAGCTTTTTCGCCTCCTGCACTCTTTGCTGGGCCATACTGACTGCCCGTACTTCCCCGCTTAAGCCCACTTCTCCGAATACAATGGTTTTACCTGATACGGGAATATCTTTATAGCTTGAGATGACTGCAAGCACCAGTCCTAAATCCAGCGCTGGTTCGCTTAAACGAAGACCTCCGGCAATATTTACATAGGCGTCATAACCAGACAGCGGAAGATTCAGCCTTTTTTCCAATACCGCCATCAAAAGATTGACCCGATTATAGTCTATACCCGCCGCCGTACGCCTGGGCAGACCGAAATTGGTTCTGCATACTAAAGCCTGCACTTCCAAAAGCATGGGTCTGGTTCCTTCCATGGCGCAGGCTACCACCGACCCGGAGGCGCCTTCCGGCTTTCCGCTTAACATATATTCCGAAGGATTCGGCACTTCTTTTAATCCGGCTTCCTGCATTTCAAATACGCCGATCTCATTGGTGGAACCGAACCGGTTCTTTACACCTCTTAAGATCCGATAGGAAGCATGGCGATCTCCTTCAAAATAAAGTACCGTATCCACCATATGCTCCAGTACTCTGGGACCCGCCACCGTCCCTTCCTTCGTCACATGTCCAACAATAAATATAGTAATATTCTGTTCCTTTGCCAGCCGCATCAGGACGCCTGTGGCTTCACGCACCTGAGAAACGCTGCCTGGCGCAGAAGAAATCTCTTCCTGGTACATAGTCTGTATGGAATCTATGATCAGTACATGGGGCTTTTCCTTTAAAACCACGTCTTCTATATCCGCAAGATTGGTCTCGCATAAAAGTTTCAGCGTATCCTGAAAGCTGCCAATCCTTAAAGCTCTCATCTTGATCTGCTGTAAAGACTCTTCCCCTGATATATAAAGCACTTTCAGAAGCCGCTCCGACAGGTTCCTGCAAACCTGAAGAAGAAGCGTGGATTTTCCGATACCGGGGTCCCCTCCCACCAGTACTAAAGAGCCTGGAACAATCCCTCCTCCAAGGACCTGATTAAGTTCCGTCATACCGGTAGAGATAATTGTATGGTCTTTAGAATCAATATTTTTTAGAGAAATCGGGGTTTTTACTGCCCCTGCACTGCCTTTTTTGCCGCCTGATCCTTTTTGTCTGACAGTTTTTGGCTCCTCAGCAAAAGTGTTCCATTCCCGGCAGGCCGGGCATTGCCCCGCCCATTTTGCCGACTCGAACCCACAATTCTGACAAAAGAACACGGTGGCGCCTTTTTTCATGCCGGTTCCTCCGTCCTGACAGTGATCTTCACTTTATCATTTACCACTTTGACGTCCACACAACTACCTTCCTGAATATTTCCGGATAAAATCTCGTCTGCCAACAAGTCTTCCAACTGGTTCTGAATCGCACGTTTTAAGGGACGCGCGCCGTATTTTTTATCATATCCTGTTTTGGCCAGCCATTTTCTCACAGAATCTTTAAAGGACACTTTAACCGAGAGCTGCTCTTTGCATCGCTTTTCCAAATCTCTCAGCAAAAGTCCTGCAATCTGAGCAATCTCGTCAGGCTGCAGCATATGAAATACGATGGTCTCATCGATTCGATTCAGAAATTCCGGTTTGAATATATGCTTTACTTCGTTCATCACGCTGCTTTTCATATGTTCATAGTCTTGTTTTGCATCCTCTACGGAAGCAAATCCAAGCTTCTTCGGCGTAACGATGGCGCTGGCTCCGGCATTGGAGGTCATGATGATAACTGTATTTTTAAAGTCCACCTTCCGTCCCTGGGAATCGGTAATATGCCCGTCATCCAATACCTGTAAGAGAATGTTGAACACATCCGGATGGGCTTTTTCCACCTCGTCGAACAGAATGACCGAATAAGGATTGCGGCGCACTTTTTCGCTTAACTGTCCTCCGTCGTCATGTCCCACATATCCGGGCGGTGAACCGATCATTTTGGCCACGCTGTGCTTTTCCATATACTCAGACATATCCACCCGGATCATGGCCTCATCCCTGCCAAAAAGAACCTCTGCCAACGCTTTGCAAAGTTCCGTTTTACCGACTCCTGTAGGTCCCAGGAACAAAAAAGAACCGATGGGACGCCGGGGGTCTTTCAAACCTACGCGTCCTCTTTTCACTGCTTTTGCCACAGCGGTTACCGCTTCATCCTGTCCGATCACCCTTTTATGAAGCGTTTGTTCCAAGCGGCGTAACTTGGACGACTCCGTCTCTGCCAGACGCTGCACCGGAATCTTGGTCCATCGGGAGACGGTGGCAGCAATCTGATCCTCCCCTACCACGCCGGAAACTTTTCTGCCCCGCTTGCGTTCTTTGGATTCCAGTCTCTTTTCCAGCTCCTTTTCTTTTACTCGGCATTCATGGGCTCTTGCAAGATCGCCTGCTTCTAATGCCGCTTCCAGATCTTCTTTCGCCTGGGATAACTCCCGGATCAGATCTGTCTGTCCTTTGCCCGGCGCATATTGACCCATACGAAGCCCCGCCGCCGCTTCATCCATCAGGTCAATGGCTTTATCCGGCAGGAAGCGGTCATTGATATAGCGGTCGGATAATCTGGCAGCCGCCTGGAGCGCCTCATCTGTAATTTTTACATGATGATGAGCTTCATAGTAAGGTCTAAGTCCTTTCAATATTTCCATGGTCTGTTCCACATCTGCTTCCTCAACCGTGATCGGCTGGAAACGCCTTTCCAGCGCCGCGTCTTTTTCGATATGCCGTCGGTATTCTTCCAACGTGGTCGCTCCTATGATCTGGATCTCGCCCCTGGCCATGGCAGGTTTTAAAATATTGGAGGCATCCATGGCGCCTTCCGCGCCTCCCGCGCCGATAATCGTATGCAGTTCATCGATAAACAAAAGCACATTGCCGTCCTGACAGACTTCCTCAATCACATTTTTTATCCGCTCCTCAAACTCGCCTCTGTACTTGG
>CAJUMT010000012.1 GCA_910587495.1 uncultured Lachnospiraceae bacterium
TTCATCGGCTTTGGTCTCCATTATTTTTTCTTTAAGTTGCATTTTTATTGTACTACAAAGCCCGGTAAAATTCCAGCCCTGATGTAATGCGACAAAAGATTTGCACATACCAGCAGGATATGTTAAGATTTCATTACTGAAAAGCGCAATATTATTAAAGTTGGAGGAATCCGTCGGTGGCAAGGACGATTGGGATCGAGAAACAGGATTTTGAGAAAATCATAGTAAACAATAACTTCTATGTGGACAAAACCATGTTTATAAAAGAATGATGGGAAAATGAGGATGACGTGACCTTGATTACCCGTCCGCGCCGTTTTGGCAAGACCTTGCTTATGAGTATGACAGAGCGCTTCTTTTTTTGCGGAATATGCCGACGGCGGTTCTTTATATGAAGGCCTTTTCATCTGGCAGGAGGAGAAGTTCCGTAACCTGCAGGGAACCTATCCGGTTATTTCTCTGAATTTCGCGGATGTAAAGGAAACATCTTTTTTGCAGGCGAGGAGGAAAGTATGCAGAACCCTCCGGTTTTTGTATGACAAGTATCGGTTTTTGCTGGATGAATACGATACGCCATTGCAGGAAGCATATGTACATGGGTACTGGGAAGAAATGGTATCCTTTATGGGAAGTCTTTTTAACTCTACGTTTAAAACCAATCCTTATCTGGAACGGGCGATTCTGACAGGTATTACCCGTATCAGTAAAGAATCCATCTTTTCGGATCTGAATAATCTGGATAAACAGGTATTTGCAGCGTATTGGGCGAATACCAGCAGCAATGAGCTGGTGGGAAAACTGATTCGGGAAGGAAGTCCGGATATAAAGATGGTCATGGAAGACCTCCTGAAAGGAGGCTCTTATCATACATGTCTGGATGAGCAGGTTGTTTTTTGCCAGCTTGACCGGAAAGAAAGCGCTGTATGGAGCCTTCTGCTGGCAGGCGGTTATTTGCGGGTGGAGCGCTTTTTTATGAATATGGAACGCGGGAGAGAAGAATATGATCTCGTCCTGACAAATAAAGAAGTCCGTATCATGTTTGCACAGATGATCGAAAACTGGTTTCTGGAATATACGCCGGCTTATAACGGGTTTGTAAAAGCGCTGTTAAAAGGAATCGCGCCGGAACGGATTCGTAAGTATGGTTTTGCCTTTGAAGGAAAACGGGTTATGATTGGGTAAATTTTACTGAAACACTACATGGGAGGTGAGGCGCAGCCATGCCATTTATCATGATCAGGGACGATATTGTGAATGTCCGGGCGGATGCGTTGGTGAATCCAGCCAACGAGACGTTGTCACAGGGCAGCGGAAGCAGCCGGGCGATCTATCTGGCAGCCGGGGAAGAGAAGCTTACAAAAGCCTGTAAAAAGATCGGGCGCTGCGGCCTTGGAAAAGCAGTGATTACAGAGGGTTTTGACCTGCAAGCCAAATATATTATCCATGCGGTAGGGCCGGTATGGAGGAACGGCCTGCACAGAGAGAAAAAGCATCTGTACAGCGCTTACAAAGAGGCGTTGCTTCTGGCAGAAACTTACCACCTGGAATCCATCGCCTTCCCTCTTCTGTCTTCCGGCAACTATGGCTATCCGAAAGATAAAGCGCTAAAAGTTGCCGTCCGTGCGATCCGCGATTTCCTGGCAGAACATGATATGACCGTCTATCTGGTATTGTATGATCGGAGTGCGGTGGCTGTGAGTAGGCGGTTGTTTATGTCTTTAAAAGAGTACATAGATGATCATTATGTCCGGAGTAAAGACGAAAGCTACAAAAGAGAACCGCCGCTTACACAAAGAGTTTTTCCGGAAGCTCAAAGCGCGTGTCTTTCTATGGCGGATATGCCTGTTTCCAGAAGTCTGGACGATCTGATGGGCCATATGGGCGAGACATTTTCCCAGATGCTTTTCCGGCTGATTGACGAGCGGAAACTTAAGGATTCTTATGTATATAAAAAGGCCAATATTGACCGCAGGCATTTTTCAAAAATACGAAATGATACACAATATGCACCCAACAAAAAGACGGTGCTGGCCTTTTGCATCGCGCTGGAACTTTCTTTGGATGAGACAAAAGACCTTCTGATGCGGGCAGGCTTCGCCCTTTCTGACTGCTCAAAGTTTGACGTGATTCTCTGTTATTTTATAGAGAACCGGAAATATGATATTTTTGAGATTAACGAAATGCTTTTTGCCTATGATCAGCCGCTGTTAGGAAGTTGAAAAATGTCCCCTGCCAGGAGACCAGAATCGTTGCCGGATCGCCTATACTGCTTTCATAATAAAGATGAAAGGCAGGATACAACGATGAAAAAAGGATTGACGGAACTGGTATTTATTCTGGACAGAAGCGGCTCCATGGCAGGGCTGGAAAGCGACACTATAGGCGGATTTAACAGTATGATCAAAAAACAGCGGAAGCAAAAAGGGCAGGCCAATGTCACCACAGTGCTTTTTGACGATCAATATGATCTGATTCATGACCGTCTTGCCATAGAATGTATAAAGCCTCTTACAGATCAGGAGTACTATGTGCGCGGCTGCACGGCTCTTCTGGACGCGGTGGGGAAGACCATCCGCAGGATGAAGAAGATTCAGAAAGCGCTTCCGGAATTTGAACGCGCTGAGAAAGTGATCTTTGTGATCACCACCGATGGACTGGAAAACGCCAGCAAAGCATATGGATATGCCAAAGTCCGCCACATAATTGAACGGCGGAAGGCGCGTGACCAGTGGGAATTTCTGTTCCTTGGGGCCAACATGGACGCCGTATCGGAAGCAAAGAAGTTCGGGATAGCCGCTGACCGTTCAGTAACCTTTCAAAACGACAGCCAGGGAGTCGCTACGAACTACCATGTGGTCGGGCAGACTTTAAGCTTTATGCGCGCAGCGCCTTGCATGGCGCAGATGGACGGAAGCTGGAAAAAAGAGATTGAGGAAGACTTTAAAAAGCGGAAAAAACAGGTATCAGGGTAAGCTGTGGGCTAATCAATTTTGCTGTGTACCTCGATCCTGCAGGTATGCTTTCGTGTTTTTTTACTGTAGTTTATGTCCACGAGTAAAAGGTTACCATGATAGTTTTCAAGGCTTTGGCAGTATTCTTTTCTTTTGATCTGCTGTAAAGCACTGTCGGCGCTTTTGTTCCATTTTAATTCGACCAGAAGCGCCGGTTTATCTAAAAAGCGTTTTCTCGGAAGAAAAACCAGATTAAAGTGTCGGCGGAGTTTTTAAGGGCTTTGGATATCTCTCCCCAGTCAGAAACGGATATGGCGTTGACATATTCCGCGCGGATTTCATTATTGGGGATGGATGCACATTTATTGTCATAATCGTATCCCAGATATCCCAGATGAATCAGGAGCGTCAGAACATCATTTTCGGTTCGGAAAGTGGCCATGTCATTTGTAAAACTTTCTGTGTTGACTGGTATGGCTTCTCCGGCAATCATGCTTAGAATATCATCTTTAAGTCCTTCAAAATTCATATCGATATAGACCTGCAGTGCTTCAAAGGTCTCCGTCTGATTCCAGTAATTTCCGATCTTTCCAAACTGCAGGCAGCTCACAACAGAGCGGGGATTATAGACGGATGGCTCTTCTTTAAATGAATATCCGACGTACCAGCTCTTGATCTCGTCCATGTCTGCTTTATATTTTTTGCACAATGCAGTTACTTCCCGGGCTGTAAATCCCACATAGGAGGCCAGAGGCCCCGGATTGATCATGGAAAATTCGTCGAACATATTTAGAGCAGAGTGGGTTCCGTACTTTTTGACCGGTAATATGCCGGTCATATATGCCAGATGAATATATCCTTTGTCTTTCAGCAAATCCCGCAGAAAATCCAGATAAAATTCCTGGGCATCTTTGTCCTGTTTGTATTCCCGGATGATGCAGTCCCATTCATCTATAATAATCACAAAAGGACGTTTTGTATTCTCATAGATATCCTGCATGGATTCGGCCAGATCGGTGTCATCAAAGTAATACGCATCAGGATATTGCCTTTTCAGGTCACGAAGGACAAGATTTTTGATACGGAGGATTAATTCCGTGATATTGCTGCTCCTGGTCAGAAATTCCTGTATATTCAGAAAGATTGTGTCATACTGATTCAGGTATTTTTCGAAATCTTTATCAAGGGCAATCCGGTGTGGAGAACAGAGTTGGTATAGCGGATCAGCCCTGTTTTATCCACATAGACGGCGGAATTGATTGCTTCCTGAAATTTGCTGTTGTCCGGATTTAGATAGATGCCCATTGCCTTCTCCTTTTAACTTTATACCTTGATACTAGCATAAGCCACAGGATCTTTCAAGCAGGGAATCCAGGCTAGCAGGCAATGTTTGTAAAAGCCGTAAAGTGGTGCTATAATAATACAACATCAAAAAAGGGGTTCGCCATGGCATCAGCATGAGTGACTCCTGAAGACGGAGGAATTACACATGATCTATATACATCAGACGCAATACTATGAGACTGACCAGATGGGAATTATTCATCATTCCAACTATATCCGCTGGATGGAAGAAGCGAGGGTGGCTTATATGGAAGAGCTGGGATTCCCCTATGAGACGGTGGAGGAAGCGGGATTTATAAGCCCGGTGCTGAGCGTCCAGTGCGAGTACAAAGCCATGACGCATTTTGGAGACCGCGTCTGTATCGAAGTGCGGCTGACTTCATTTAAAGGAGTAAAATATGAAGTCTCTTATGTGATGACCAACGAAAAAACCCGGAAGGTGTGCGCGGTCGGCTCTACGAAGCACTGTTATCTTAGAAAAGATGGCCATCCGGCCAATATTAAAAAAGAATATCCGGCGCTGTATGAACGGAGTATGCGCGCTTTGGAGGAAGACCGTTGAAGCAGGAGCGTTACCATCTGTTGGATGGGTTAAGAGGGGTTACATTGATCAGCATGATTTTATACCATGGTATGTTTGACCTGGTGGAATTGTATGGCGTGCAGGTACACTGGTTCTGGGATACGCCGGGGTATGTGTGGCAGCAGAGCATCTGCTGGACCTTTATCCTTTTGTCAGGTTTTTGCTGGCAATTGGGAAGTACACAGATGAAAAGAGGACTTACGATTTTCGGATGCGGGGCGGTCATTACAGCGGTGACCTGTCTGTTTATGCCTTCGGAGCGGATTTTGTTTGGCATTTTGACATTTACCGGCAGTGCCATGCTGCTTATGATTCCGCTGTCCGGGATTCTTTCTAAAACACCTGCAGGGGCAGGATGTGTTATCAGCGGTCTGTTGTTTTTTGTAACCAGAAATGTAAACCAGGGTTACTTTGGATTTGCGTCCATACGATTAGGAAACGTGCCTCGGGACATATATCAGGGATACTTTATGACGTTTTTGGGTTTTCCGCAGCCGGGCTTTTTTTCCAGCGACTATTTTTCCCTGGTTCCCTGGGTCTTTTTATATCTGTGCGGATACTTTCTGTACGGCGTCCTTATGTCTCGAAAACCGGTGAAAGATTTCCTTAAGAAGCGGGCGGGCGTATTAGAGTGGATAGGAAAACACAGCCTGCCGCTTTATATGATACACCAGCCGATCCTGATGGCAGTCTTTGAGTTTTTGTTTCGCCATTGACTTTTATGCGGACAAATGGTAACATAAGAAAGCATAAGCGGAATTGATGGAATTGGCAGACATGCAAGATTTAGGTTCTTGTGCCTTTGGCGTGAGGGTTCGAGTCCCTCATTCCGCACTAAATTTTAAAAATTTACTATATAAACTGCCCTAACTCAGAACCGCGCCAATCCCCATTGACTTCTACCGCTTCCTCACCTGTGACGGTTCTCATTACCATAAAAGCCATTTTTTCAATAGCGCCTTCCGCAATTTCCGCTGCAGATAATTGTAACGAATTTAATGAACAGCGTTAAGGATTTCCCGTTTTTCCCTATTTAAAATTTTTGAAAATTTGTCGTTTATATCCTGTTTTGTCTAATAAGAATACGATTATCTTAACGTATACACCTAAAAAAGACTGGTACAAAGAAGCAGGTTCTGACGAGGAAAAATATATCAATGACAGGTTATTGGATGATAACAACATATATGCTATAATATAAAAACAGGAATTGAGAAGAAAGGAGATTTTATGACGGTGATGAAACAAAGGGCAATTGATATGATCAGCCGTATGCCAGAGGAAAAATTATATTATATAGTACAACTTCTCGAGGGTGTTGAAGGACTATCTGAAAATAGAGCAGATGGCTTTGAGACTCCGGAACAAAGGGCATTGAAAGATTTGCAGCGGTTCCGTAAACGGAGTGAAGTTGAAATTGATTATAAAGCCGAATTGGCATATGTTGAAGAACCACCGCTATATGGGCGAATACGGCTATCGTGATGTGGTCAAGGGGAACTGGATTGTTCGTCAATGCAGTGTATCTTTATCCGTATAAATAAAATAAGGCAGCGGTACAGCCGGATGGGAAATCCGGACACACGCTGCCTTATTTTATGGCGTCAGTATTCCTTCCGGGGTGACGGACACATCGAAAGAAAGTTCAGTCAGATGCCGGAATAAAGAAGCAGGGTTTTGCATCTGCGACAATACGCCGTTTGCTCGTTTGCAGGGAATCAGTTTTAAGCTGACCGGGTCATCAGGGGAAAACGAGGCCTCTAAAAGCAGTGTCTCGCCTCCGCGGTTGCCGAACAGATAATTTCCAAGACTGTAGATGATGGGGACACCGTTATAATATTCAAAACCCTGCAGCACATGGGGGTGGCAGCCTACGACCAGGTCGGCGCCTGCATCAATATATCCTTTTGCCAGGGCACGCTGGTAATCCTCCGGGGTTTCACTGCGTTCAATTCCCCAATGGACAAAGACGATGATATGGTCATAGACAGACGCTGCCTCCTGGATAGCAGCGTTGAGTTTTGCAGGGTCATAGGTCTGGAACAGGCCGGGCGTGCTGTCCGTGGCATACCAGTCATAGGAAGGGGACACTCTTGTGGCCCCGAAGATGGCGAAGGTCTGGCCGTTTACCGTGCGGACTGCCGGCGAGGATGCTTCCTGGATTGTATAGCCTCCTCCAATACATCCGATTTCGGCCTGCTTTAAAGTATCCAGCGTGTCGCAGAACGCTTCTTTTCCAAAATCCAGGGCATGGTTATTAGCCACTGTGACAATATCAGCGCCCAGATCTTGAAAAATTTTCACATAGGCAGGGTCTACGCGGAACGTATACTCTTTATCATCCATAGCTTCGCCCTGCAGACTGAAAGGAAATTCTTCGTTTAAAAGAAAAAGGTCGGCCTCTCTCATATGGGAGAGCATACTTTCGTCCGCCAGCGCGGTGACTCCATGCTGATCATAAGCCGCCAGGTATTGTGCGGAGAACATAACATCCCCTGCGAAAGAAAGAACTGCTTTGGAAGGTTCAGACGGCGCCTCTATTGAATCATCAGGTTCGTCTGGTTTGGGGGTACTTTCTTTACTTTGTTTCGGAAGACTTGACGGAGGTTCGACAGGCGCTTCTTTCTTTTCCTGAACCGCTGTTTTAACCTGCGGAGGGTCAGATGCAGATTCTTCGTTTGCTATGTGGAGGCAAAGCCCGAACAGGAGAGCCAGTATGATGCAGCCTGTCAAAATCCTGCGGGTTCTTTTTCTTAGACGTCTTTTTTTCATAAAACAAAACTCCTGATACTTTTACTGTTCTTATCATATCACGAAAGTCAATGAAAATACAGTATAAGCAGTGTTCCTTTTGTCCTTGCCCTCTTTCTTTTGTCAGGTTACAATAGAAGTAACAGATTACAGCAATCGAAGATTACAACAGGAGGATATTATGATACTTATTAAAAACGGAAGAGTCGTAGATCCTGTATCCATGACGGATATAATTGCAGACATCCTGATTGACGGTTCTTTGATCGTCCAGGTTGGACAGGGGCTTTCGGTTCCAGGCGCTGAAATGATAGATGCTAAAGGTCTTGTGGTGGCGCCGGGACTTATGGACGCACATGTACATTTTCGCGATCCGGGATTTACTTATAAAGAGGATATTTGCACCGGGGCTGCCGCCGCTGCCAGGGGGGGATTTACAACCGTAGTCTGTATGGCCAATACCAGTCCGGTTGTGGACAATGTAGATACGCTTTCGTATATACAGCAGAAAGGAGAAACAACCGGCATTCACGTCCTTCAGGCGGCGGCCATCAGTAAAGGTTTAAAGGGTAAGGAACTGACAGATATGGATGCGCTCGCGGACGCCGGGGCGGCAGGCTTTACCGATGACGGTATTCCGCTGATGGATGAGAGACTTTTGACGGAAGCCATGGATATAGCCCGCAGTCTGGGGCTGCCCATAAGCCTTCATGAAGAAGATCCTTTGTTCATTGTTTCGCCGGGGGTTCATCGCGGCGCAGTATCTGAAAAGCTCGGCTATGGCGGCGCAGATCGGACGGCTGAGGATGTGATGGTGGCCAGAGACTGCATATTGGCGCTTCACACAGGGGCTTCTGTGTGTATTCAGCATATTAGTTCGAAAAATTCCGTGGAATTGGTACGCGCGGCAAAGAAAATGGGTGCGGATATTCATGCGGAGGCAACGCCGCATCATTTTACACTGACAGATGAGGCAGTCTTAAAATATGGTGCAATGGCACGCATGAACCCGCCGGTCCGCACAGAAGAAGATCGCCTGGCGATTATCAAAGGATTAAAAGACGGGACGATTGATATGATTGTCACTGACCACGCGCCCCATAGCGCCGAAGAAAAAGCAAGATCTCTTTCGGCTGCGCCCAGCGGTATTATAGGACTTGAGACTTCTTTAGGGTTGGGGCTTTTGTCTCTTGTGGAACCGGGGCATTTAAATCTGTTGGAATTAATGGCGTGTATGAGCAGAAATCCCGCTGAATTTTACAGAATGATTCCTTGGGGCATCCAAAAGGACGCGCCGGCAGACCTGGTTATTTTTGGGGAAAAAGAAAGATGGACTGTGAAAAGCTTTGTTTCCAAGGCGTCTAACAGTCCTTTTACCGGCTGGAGTCTGCCGGGAAAAGTGCATTATACGATTTGTGCCGGAAAGATTGTATATAAAGGATAGAGGATAAAATATCAGTGCGCGGGATGCTTCCGACGCACTGACGTTTGTTTGGCTTATTTTTCCCGCTGGGTTAAAAAATCAAGATATTCCCTCAGGCTTTTTTGCCCTTCGGTTGACAAGTTATGATAGGCGTACATAATTTCCCGGTAGCCGTCCGGAAGGGAAGCAAACGGGTCTACGCCTTCTGGATGCAGTCCTGTGATTACCAGCTGTTCCAGTGTCACATTGAAAAATTCTGCCATCCTGCAGGTAGTATCCAGGTCAGGAAGGCGGCGTCCGCTCTCATAATAAGAGTAAACTTGTCTGGATATATTTAGTTTTTTACTGAGCGCCTCCTGGGTCATCCCACTGTGGACGCGGAGTTCTTTTAGTGTTTTTCCTACTTTATAATCGGCCATACTTCACCTCTTCATTTTTTCGAGGTATTATAGCAAGTTCCGCATTCTTCTTGGGATATTGAAACAAAACAGAGAAATTAAGTTATATTTATAGCAGAAAATAAAAAGAATAGTTGATTTTTTGGATATAAATGAGGTATGATAAAAGCATGGAGGATATGACATATGACAGATTTACTATGGAGGCTGTATATCGGGTTTCGGGTACGCATCAGACTGATACATCTACATTTTGTACACTTTGAGAAACCCGATGATGCAAAGACCCCGGAAGAGATGCTAAAAGAGATTAAAAGGAGATTAGATCTCCTGACTTAAACGGCTGTTATGATATCGGGAAGAGTGGGTGACATCCTCTTCGAACCAGTCCGGCGCCTGAAATGAAAGCGCGGCTTCTTTGGAGGGGAATTCCACCTCTGCAAGCATAAGATCAGGATCTGGAGAAGTGAAAAGATCCAGTTCGATAGTGTAAATTCCATATGGAATCAGGTAACGCCGTTTACAGATCAGGCGGCCGTCGATTTTATTTTTCAGATGTTTATAGGATGCTTCGTCCAGTGGAAACGTGTATTCTTCACGAATCATAAGCCCCTTGGATTTGCAGGTCAGATAATATTTGTCATCCTGCCGACGGATGCGCACTACAGGTTCTGTACATAGATACCCTTGCTCGATTTCATGGTAAGAATAGGAATCCAGGTTTTTTGGAGGCGCAGAGACTAAAAATTTTCGTTCGATTTCGTAAGATTTTTTCATGACTGATCTCCTTACATAATGTTTATTAGTTTAGTGTAGCATAATTCAGGAATAAATGATATAATTCAGGCAGAATAATAATCATGATTTTTTAAACATAGGCAAGGAGGAGCATATGAGCAGCAAAGCATGTGTATTTATAGCAGAAGGACTTGAAGAAATTGAGGGACTGACGGTGGTGGATATTCTTCGTCGGGCGCAGATCGACACGCAGATGGTATCAATCACGGATGAACGGCTGGTGTCAGGAAGCCATCAGATTCCCATACAGACTGATGTATGTATGAAAGACGCAGACTTTTCAAAGACCGAACTTCTGGTACTGCCGGGGGGAATGCCGGGCACTTTGCATCTTGGCGCCTGCAAGTCGCTTACAGATCTGCTGGTACGGTTTCATAAAGAAGGAAAGTGTGTGGCTGCCATTTGCGCCGCGCCCAGTGTGCTTGGGGATCTGGGAATACTAAAAGGAAAAAAGGCTGCATGTTATCCTAGTTTTGAAAGTCGGCTTACGGGAGCAGATGTGGTCTATGATGAAGTGGCGGTGGATGGCAACGTAATTACCAGCCGCGGCATGGGTACTGCGATTCCTTTTGCACTTGCCCTGGTGGAAAAGCTTATATCAAAGGAAAAAGCAGAAGAACTGGGCAAGGATATTATCTTTCGCTGCTGCTGATTAAAAAAACGATACGAATGCAGATCGTTCGGCAGAAACTTCCAGTATGCTCTTTTGGTTTCAGAGGATAATAGGAGCATGGAGGTGATAAATATGACAGATCAGAACAGCAAATCCGGAACAAACAATATGGCAGTACCGGAAGCGAAAGCAGCTATGAATCGTTTTAAAGAGGAAGTTGCAAGCGAGCTTGGTGTTCCGCTTAAAGACGGTTACAATGGCGATCTGACCAGCAGACAGGCTGGTTCCATCGGCGGCGAGATGGTCAAAAAGATGATCATGAAGCAGGAACAGCAGATGTCTTCCGGCCAGTAACAAAGAGAAAAATAAAATATTAAAAGATAATGGGACTGACAGGGTGCAAAAAACCTAGACAGTCCCATTTTTTTGTGATATACTCTTAAAATGTCTATGAGTATGTAAATCAGGGAATAATAAGTTTTAAATACAAGGAGGATATTTATATAATCATGAGCGTACAGGTAGAAAAACTGGAAAAAAACATGGCGAAACTTACAATCGAAGTTTCTACTGAAGAAGTTGAAAAAGCAATACAGTCCGTGTATCAGAGAACAAGAAAGCAGATTACACTTCCGGGTTTTCGTAAAGGAAAGGCGCCTCGCCAGTTGATAGAGAAGATGTATGGAAAAGATGTGTTTTATAATGATGCGCTTGACATGCTCCTTCCTTCCGCTTATGCAAAGGCTCTGGATGAGTGTAAAGAAGAGATAGAAGAGGCCGTATCCCGTCCCGACATCTCTATTGAGCAAATGGAAAGCGGCAAACCGCTGATTTTCACAGCAACAACAGCCATTAAGCCTCAGGTAACTCTTGGCGAGTATAAGGGTGTGCAGGTGGAAAAAGCACCTATCGAGGTGCTGGATGCAGAAATTGATGCAGAGATCACCAGAGAAAGAGAAGCAAACTCCCGTATGGTTACTGTGGAAGACAGGACAGTGGAAGTCGGAGATGTGTCTACCATTGATTTTGAGGGATTTATAGACGGGGAAGCGTTTGAAGGTGGCAAAGGGGAGAATTATGATCTGACGATAGGTTCAGGTACATTTATTCCTGGTTTTGAGAAGCAGCTGATCGGCGCAAAAGCCGGAGACGAGTTGGACGTGAATGTGACGTTTCCAGAAGATTACAACGCGAAAGAGCTGGCTGGAAAGGATGCTGTCTTTAAATGCAAGATCCATACCGTCCGCGTAAAAGAGCTTCCGGAAGTAGATGATGAGTTCGCTCAGGAAGTATCCGAATTTGACACTTTGGAAGAGTACAAACAGGATATCAAAAACAAACTTTTTGAGAATA
This sequence comes from uncultured Lachnospiraceae bacterium, assembly GCA_910587495.1. Lineage (GTDB taxonomy): Bacteria > Bacillota > Clostridia > Lachnospirales > Lachnospiraceae > Hominiventricola. The sequence goes on from CAJUMT010000012.1 coordinate 12,215, forward strand.
AAAAAGAAGAAGCGAAAAGAGCGAAAGAAGATGCAGTCATCGCAAAGATTATCGAAGGCGCCCAGATGGAGATTCCGGATGCTATGGTGGATTTCCAGACGGAGCAGTTTATGGATGACTTTGCCCAGAGAATGCAGATGCAGGGGCTTAGCCTGGAACAGTATTTCAGCATGACTGGTATGGACGCTGATAAGTATAAAGAGCAGATGCGGCCCAGAGCACTGCAAAGTATCCAGACCAGGCTGACCATGGAGGCAGTTGCGAAGGCAGAAGGTATCGAAGCGACAGAGGAAGATCTGGAAGCAGAGATTACAAGGATGGCCGAGATGTATCGGATGGAAGTGGACAAAGTAAAAGAGTTAGTAGGAGATAATCAAAAGGAAGAGATGAAGAAGGACATTCTGATCCAGAAAGCCATTGATCTGGTAGCAGAAGCAGCGGTTGAAGCATAAATCTACTGCAAAGCAGGAAGAAAGGCATGGCGGCCTGGCTGTGCCTTTTGTTCGCCATTAACACGCGGTTTTTTGGGCAGTAAAGAAGTTCATTCTAATGGGTAGGAGGACAGACAGATGGCATTAGTACCTTATGTTATTGAACAGACCAGCAGAGGGGAGAGAAGTTATGATATTTACTCCCGCTTGTTGAAAGAGAGGATTATTTTTCTGGGCGAGGAAGTGAATGAGACGACAGCCAGCCTGGTGGTTGCGCAGCTTTTATTTCTGGAGTCTGAAGACCCCGGAAAAGATATACATCTGTATATCAACAGCCCGGGCGGTTCTGTGACTGCGGGGATGGCAATATTTGATACGATGAATTACATTAAATGTGATGTTTCTACTATTTGTATTGGTATGGCTGCTAGTATGGGAGCATTTTTATTGGCCGGAGGGGCTAAGGGGAAACGCTTTGCTCTTCCTAATGCAGAAATCATGATCCACCAGCCTTTGGGCGGAGCAAAAGGGCAGGCGACAGAGATAGAGATAGCTGCCAAACATATTCTGCGTACACGGGAAAAATTAAACAATATCCTGGCGGAACGCACCGGCCAACCGCTGGAAGTGATTCAAAAAGACACAGAACGGGATAACTACATGACCGCAGAGGAAGCAAAGGCATATGGCCTGATCGATGAGATCGTTGCGGCGCATTAAGGGAGAATTACATGGCTAGAAATGAAATCAGATGTTCCTTTTGCGGGAAGACAGAAAGTCAAGTCATGAAACTGTTAAAGGGACCCAATGGCGTCTATATTTGCGACGCGTGCGTGGAACTTTGCTCCGAGATCATTGAGGAGGAGTTAAGCGAAGAAGAAAGCAGCATTCTGGAAGAAGATATCAATCTTTTAAAACCCCAGGAGATAAAAAACTTTCTGGACGATTATGTGATCGGACAGGAGAACGCCAAGAGGGTACTTTCTGTATCGGTATATAATCATTATAAAAGGATATTGGCCTCCCAGGATTTAGATGTGGAACTTCAGAAAAGCAATATTCTTCTGTTGGGTCCCACAGGTTCTGGTAAGACTTTGCTGGCTCAGACGCTGGCGAGGATACTAAATGTGCCTTTTGCCATTGCGGATGCCACCACGTTGACAGAAGCCGGTTATGTGGGTGAAGATGTGGAGAATATCCTCTTAAAGATCATCCAGGCTGCAGACTATGACATTGAACGCGCCCAGAAAGGGATCATCTATATTGATGAGATCGACAAGATCACTCGAAAATCTGAAAACCCGTCCATTACCCGGGATGTATCCGGCGAGGGCGTCCAACAGGCTCTTTTAAAGATTTTGGAGGGTACTGTTGCTTCAGTACCGCCTCAAGGGGGGCGTAAGCATCCGCACCAGGAACTTTTGCAGATTGATACGACCAATATACTGTTTATTTGCGGAGGCGCTTTCGAAGGGCTGGATAAGATTATTGAGACCCGCATGGACCGTAAATCCATTGGATTCAATGCGGATATCCGTGTCAACCGTCGGGAGAATGTGGGAGAGCTGCTCCGCAACGCTCTGCCGGAAGACTTTATTAAATTCGGCATGATTCCGGAATTTATGGGTCGTGTGCCCATTGCCGTATCTCTGGATCCGTTGACCCAGGACGATATGGTGCGGATTCTTTTAGAGCCGAAAAATTCGATTATCCGCCAATACCAGAAACTCTTTGAGTTGGATCAGGTGGAACTGAAATTTGACGAAGAGGCTGTAAAAGCCATTGCGGCTAAGACCATTTCCCGCAAAACAGGCGCCAGAGGCCTTCGGTCTATCATGGAAGAAACTATGATGGATCTGATGTTTACGATCCCGTCAGACGCAAGTATTCACAGCTGCACGATTACCCGCGGAGCTGTGGAAGGGACCAGTGTGCCGATAATTATGAGAAAATAAGAAAAGAAGGGGCCCTGCATACGGCCTCTTTTTTACACCTACATACAAAACTATAGAGCGGAACTATAATAGGAGGGAAAGCATGGACACATCTGAAGTATTAACTATGCCTGCGGTCACTCTGCGCGGATTGACGATCCTTCCGGAGATGATCACACATTTTGACGTAAGTCGCCCCAAATCCGTAAAGGCGGTAGAAAGTTCACTGATACAGGAACAAAAGTTATTTATTGTGACCCAGAAGGATCCGGATGTGGATGAACCGTCTCAGGATGAATTATTTGCCATGGGGACGGTAGTGGAGATTAAGCAGATTGTAAAAATGCCGCACAATATTTTGCGGGTATTGGTAGAAGGCCTGTATCGGGCAGAGCTGACCCATCTGGAAGGGGAAGAATATCTGGAGGCCACTTTAGTTCGGTCGGATATGGAAGCATTTGTAAACCTGCCTGAGAGCGGAAAAGAGGCGATGCTTCGTAATCTGAAGGATATTTTTAAGAAATACTGTGACAATAATAAGATTGGAAAAGATATTGCGCGTCAGGTGATGGAAAGCGACGAGTTAGAACAACTGATTGTACAAGTAATGATACACACCCCCTTTAAGTGGGAACAGCAACAGAAGCTTTTGGAATCGGCAGGTTATCCGGAATGTTATGAAGCCTTGTGTATTATGCTGAATAATGAGATCGAGATTGAACAGTTCAGAAAGAGCATACAGGACAAAGTAAAAGCACGGGTGGATAAAAATCAGAAAGAATATATCTTAAGGGAACAGATGAAAGTCATCCGGGAGGAACTTGGCGACGAAGGCCCGGGCGCTGAAGCGGAGCAATTTCGTAAATCGGTGGAAGCGCTAGAAGCTCATCAGGAAGTGAAAGAGCGGATTGAAAAAGAGATACAGAGATTCTTAAACGCCGGGTCCAACTCGGCGGAAGCTTCCGTTATACGAGGATATATAGAAACTCTTTTGGATCTTCCTTGGGATAAAAAGAGCGAGGACCGACTGGATCTGAAAGTGGCGAAAAAGATATTGGAAAAAGAACATTATGGTCTGGAGAAGGTTAAAGAAAGAGTGTTGGAATTCCTGGCTGTCCGTCAGATGCTGGACGGCGGAGAAAGCCCGATCCTTTGTCTGGTAGGTCCGCCAGGAACCGGTAAAACTTCTGTGGCGCGTTCTATTGCGCATGCTTTAAATAAAAAATATGTTCGTATTTGTTTAGGCGGCGTACATGACGAGGCGGAAATTCGGGGGCACAGAAGGACTTATATCGGTGCTATGCCCGGAAGGATTGTGGAAGGTATTCGCCAGGCAGGGGTTAAGAATCCTCTGATGGTGTTAGATGAGATCGACAAAGTAGGAAGCGATCACAGAGGAGACACTTTCTCGGCTCTTTTGGAGGTTTTGGACAGCGAGCAGAACCGGAAATTCAGGGATCATTATGTGGAACTTCCGGTAGACCTGTCGGAGGTCATGTTTTTGTGTACGGCCAACGACGCTCAGACGATTCCCAGACCTTTACTGGATCGGATGGAAGTCATTGAGGTGAGCAGTTATACAGAGAATGAAAAGCTGCATATTGCAAAAGACCATCTGCTGCCCAAACAGATGAAACGGCATGGACTTAAAAAGAGCCAACTTCAGGTTAATGAAAAGGCTTTGGAGAAAATGATCCATCAGTATACCAGAGAAGCAGGTGTTCGGGGATTAGAGCGTAAAATTGCGGCAGTCTGCCGTAAAGCGGACAGGGAGATTCTGGAAGGCGACAAAAAATCCGTCCGCGTAACTCAGAAAAATCTTGAAAAATATTTGGGAAAGACCATTTATGAATCCCAGGAACGCAATGAAAAAGATGAAGTAGGCATTGTCAGAGGACTCGCCTGGACCAGCGTCGGAGGTGATACTTTGGAGATTGAAGTCAACCTGATGCCGGGGAAAGGAAATTTGGAATTGACCGGTCAGCTGGGGGATGTGATGCAGGAATCTGCCAAAGCGGGGATAAGTTATATCCGTTCCGTCAGCGAAGGTTACGGTCTTAAAGAAAAATATTTTCAGGAGCATGATATCCATATTCATATTCCGGAAGGAGCGGTGCCTAAAGACGGACCTTCCGCCGGAATTACCATGGCGACAGCCATGCTCTCCGCCATATTGGAAAAACCGGTTCGGGCGGATGTGGCTATGACTGGAGAGATTACGCTAAGAGGAAGAGTGCTTCCCATCGGTGGACTGAAAGAAAAACTTCTTGCTGCCAGAAGTGCTGGAATGAACCTCGTCATTGTGCCGGAAAAAAATCGGCGGGATGTGGAAGAGCTGTCCGATGAGATTACCGGCGGAATGAAGATGGTTTATGCAAAGACTATGGAGGAAGTGCTTACACATGCATTTGTATAGAATGAGGTTGATATGGTAATTAGACAAGTAGAACTGGAAACAGTATGCGGAATCACCAGTAAGCTTCCCCAAAATACAAAGCCTGAGGTGGCTTTTGCAGGAAAGTCTAACGTAGGAAAATCATCTTTGATCAACGGACTTTTGAATCGGAAATCCCTGGCCAGGACTTCTTCCCAGCCAGGGAAAACGCAGACAATCAATTTTTATAATGTGAATCAGCAGGTCTATCTGGTAGATTTGCCGGGGTACGGCTATGCCAGGGCCAGTGAAGAGATTAAAGCTAAATGGGGAAAGATGATTGAAAATTATCTGCATACGTCAAAGCAGTTAAAGGCTGTGTTTCTTCTAGTTGATATTCGACATGAGCCGTCTGCCAACGATAAAGATATGTACAATTGGATCGTTCATCAGGGATATGAGCCAATTATTATTGCCACAAAGCTGGATAAAATCAAAAAAAGTCAGGTTGCAAAGCATTTAAAGATGCTGAAAGACGGCTTATGCCCGGTCAAGGGCACCCGGTTTGTGTCTTTCTCTGCCCAGACAAAGCAGGGAAAAGAAGAAATATGGGAGATCATTGACAGTTTTGCGGAGGAATCATTCCTATGAGTAAAGAATCTTATGAAGAAACGAAGAACGTGCCGTCTGGCGCGAATGTGTGGAAAAATTTGTTGAATATAAGTATATTTGCGGCGGAAATTCTGTTGCTTATATTTGCGGTTCCTCCGCTGGCGCGTTTTTTCTTTCCGGTCATTGTAGGGTGGATCATTGCCCAAATGGCCAACCCGTTAGTGCGTTTTCTGGAAAAACACCTGCATATTGTGCGCAGGCACAGTTCTTTTGGAATTATATTTGGCGTGATTTTTTTGATCGTGCTTGCCTGTTATAATGTTGCTTTGTGGGTGATAAAAGAATCGGGAGAACTGATTACCCGCCTTCCTGTGTACTATCAGGCATTGGTGGAGGGGCTGGACAAGATCGCTGAGAATCTCCAGGGGATCGCTTCTAAGATGCCGCCGGAAACCCGGGAAAAAATTGCGGGGATCACGGAACATTTTACAGATTATCTGGGACAGCTGATCAGTAATTTGGGTGGAGGTACGGTGGAAGCAGCCGGTAATATGGCGAAGAACATTCCGTCGCTTTTGGTTTCGTTTTTGTTTATGCTGCTTTTCGCTTATTTTTTTATTGCCCAGCGGGATCGGGTTCATAGAATTGCAAAAAGCCTGATTCCGGAAGATATCAGAAACAGGCTTAAGATGGTGTGGGCCAATATGAAGTATGCGGTAGGCGGATATTTCAGAGCACAGTTTAAGATCATGGGGATTGTGGCTGCGATTCTGGCCGTGGGATTTTTGTTTATGAGGATTGATTATGCCGTGCTGATTGCGGCAGTGATTGCGCTTCTTGATTTTTTGCCCATGCTGGGAACCGGAACAGTACTGCTTCCGTGGGCGCTGTTCTGCGCTTTAAGCGACGGGCTGCCAAGAGCAGCAGGGCTTTTGCTTCTATATGTAATTACGCAGGTAACCAGACAGCTGATTCAGCCAAAGATGGTAGGAGACAGTATTGGAATCGATACGCTGACCACGCTGTTTTTGCTGTTTATTGGATATCGCCTGTCGGGGATCATCGGTATGATCATTGCGGTTCCGGCAGGGCTGATTTTGATACAGCTATATGAGGCAGGCGCTTTTGAAAATGTGATCAAAAATATCCGGGAACTGGCAGAGGCAATCCGATCCTGGAGGTCATAACAGTTCTTTCATCACATACGCGTAGACTTCCTGGCTCTTTCTCTGCCAGTTGGCGCATATGGAGGCGGCTTCTTTTTGAGAAGGCACAGAGAGAGTCAGGTCGATCAAAACAGATTCCTGTTCGCGGACCTGACAGCGAACCAGGTAATCGCTTCCGCTGCCGGGATAATAATCTGCTGTGGTGGACAGCTCATTTTGAATTTCCAGTTTATTTTCTTTTATATAATCCTGTATATCTTTACAGATGGCTCCTGTGAGCTTACTGCCTAAATAGTCCAGCGTGTTTTTTCCGTTTTCTGTGATTTTGTACAGAGTGCTGTTGGCTTTGGTAAGGGACGTCACATGACCGGTCTGCGCCATTTCGGATAAGGCCTGCTGAAGGGAAAAGTAGTTGGTATAGCTTTTTTCCAGGATAAAATCCGAGATGCGGGAGTTGGACAGCGGGGAGTCTGATAATTCCAGCATTTTCAGGATGATCAGCTTGTAGAGAGTCAGTGTTTCAGCCATATTCGTTCTCCTTATTTTCACTTTTATAATATTTACCCTGCCAGGTATCCTGTGCCCGAAAATGTTTGTGGATGGTATTGAGTACCTGGCGCTTTGCGCTGCTCCATAAAGGGGCAATCAAAAGTTCTTTCGGGCCGTCGCCGGTCAGGCGGTGGACAACAATGTCCGGGCGCAGCATTTGTATGCAGGAGATGATCATGTCCACATATTCCTCTAAAGTAAAAACTGGAAAAGGATTTTTTTCATAGTAAAGCGCCAGGTCTGTCCCTTTTAAGATATGCAGAAGCTGGAGCTTTATGCCCTGGATATCCTGCATGTTTAAATATTGTATGGTTTCAAGCATCCGTTTTTTATCTTCTCTTGGGAGTCCTAAAATTACATGGGTGATAACTTCAATGCCGCAAAAACGGAGTCTGGAAACCGCGTCGGTAAATACAGGAAGGCTGTAGCCTCTTCGGATAAAAGAGGCGGTGTCCTCGTGGATGGTTTGAAGTCCCAGCTCGACCCATACTGGTTTGATTCGGTTTAACTCAGAGAGAAGCTTAAGGACGTCGGGTTCCAGACAGTCAGGTCTGGTGGCAATGGACAAAAGAACGATCTCCGGGCGGGAGATTGCTTCTGTGAATACTTTGCGCAGATACGAAACGGGCGCGTAGGTGTTGGTATAAGCCTGGAAGTAAGCGATGTATTTGCTGACAGGGCGTTTCGCGGCAAGCTTTTGCCTGCCGGTTTCGATCTGCTGCGAGATGGAGAGAGCAGGATCAGGGGCAAAATCTCCGGAACCGTTTCCGCTGCAGAAGATACAGCCTCCGTATCCGATTCGTCCGTCCCGGTTCGGACAGGTCATACCGGCGTTTAAAGCCAGGCGATAGATTTTTTCGTGAAAATGTTTTTTCAGTTCATAGTCAAGAGAGTGGTACGGTTTATCATTCCATAATTTCATTCTCTCAATCTATCACAGGAATTGGTAAAAATCAATAATTTCATCAAAAATCCCTTTTCATTTCAGAACAAAGATAGTATACTGATATAGATTCGTAAAAAAGTATCTGCCTGGTCTGGCAGAGGCTTCCCCAGTGAAAAGCAACAGGAACGAACAGAGAGTATGACAGGAGGAATCTATGAGCAATAGTAATATGAGAGAGAAGTATGAGTCGCTTTCCTTAGCGGTATTAAGGGATGTGGCTAAGAACCGTGGGATTAAGGGGACTTCCGCTATGAGAAAAGAGGCAGTGATTGAAGTGATGCTTGCGGAAGACGAGAAAGCTGCGGCGACGGAAGCTGTCAGGACACAGGCGGCTGAGAATGGCAAGACCATGCAGGATATGGAACAGTTAGACAGCGGTCAGACCATACAGGGGATATTGGAAGTGATGGCGGACGGATTCGGATTTATAAGAAGCGATCATTATCTGCCAGGCGAAAATGATGTATATGTATCTCCTTCGCAGATTCGCCGGTTTGGCTTGAAGACGGGCGATATCGTGGCGGGCAACACAAAAGTTAAAACAGAAAAAGAGAAATTTTGCGCGTTGCTTTATGTGAAAAGCGTAAACGGACTGCATCCGGAGGCCAATGCAAAACGACCGAATTTTGAAGATTTGACGCCGATCTTTCCTAACGAGCGTATCAGGTTGGAACGTGCAGGCGGAAGTCTGGCTATGCGTATTGTGGATGAAATTGCACCTATAGGTAAAGGACAGCGCGGTATGATCGTGTCTCCGCCTAAAGCAGGTAAAACTACGCTTTTAAAAGACGTGGCGAAATCTATCACAAAAAACAATCCGGAGATGTATCTGATTATCCTTTTGATCGATGAGCGTCCGGAAGAAGTCACGGATGTGAAAGAAGCTATAGAAGGAAAGAATGTGGAAGTGGTATATTCCACTTTTGATGAGCTGGCAGAACGGCATAAACGGGTGTCCGAGATGGTTATAGAGCGGGCAAAACGTCTGGTGGAGAGCGGCAGAGACGTGGCGATTCTCTTAGACAGCATTACCCGTCTGGCTCGCGCATATAATCTGACTGTTCCGCCCAGCGGACGTACCTTATCGGGAGGTCTTGACCCGGCGGCGCTCCATATGCCCAAGAGATTCTTCGGCGCAGCCAGAAATATGCGTGAGGGAGGGAGTCTTACGATTCTTGCTACCGCTTTGGTGGATACCGGAAGCAAAATGGATGACGTGGTTTACGAAGAATTTAAAAGTACTGGCAATATGGAATTGGTGCTTGACAGAAAGCTGTCGGAGAAGCGGGTATTCCCTGCCATAGATATTCCTAAATCCAGCACCAGAAGAGAAGACCTTTTGCTGAACGCAGAAGAACAACAGGCCATGGATAATATTCGCAAAGCTTTAAACGGTATGAAACCTGATGATGCAGTGGAGACGGTGCTGAATTTATTTGCCCGCACCAGAAATAATGAAGAATTTGTTCAGAATGTGAAGAAAACACAATTTTTCTAAAAAAGCTTGCAACGGCATATTTCCTATGTTATAATTGTGAAGCTAATGTAAGGAAGAACTGCAGGGACTTGCAGGGTTAGCCCGGGATAGCTTGCCGTGGATCTACCGGAGCGGCATTGGCCGGGAATCGGCAAAAAGCCGGAAGTTCACGAATCCATAAGAGAGGTGAAAAGTATGAGAGAAGGAATCCATCCTGAGTATCATCAGGCAACGGTGACATGTAACTGCGGGAATACATTTGTGACCGGCTCTACGAAGAAAGACATCCATGTTGAGATTTGCTCCAAATGCCATTCTTTCTATACGGGACAGCAGAAAGCAGCAGTTGCCCGCGGACGCATTGACAAGTTCAATCGTAAATATGGTATCAGCAAATAGGCTTGCTAAGAGTAAGGTTGAGGTTATGAATAATCTCAACCTGTTTTAATAATACGCACAAACGAAAGGAAGAAATAAAAGTTGAAACCATCAGGAATAGGCGGCCAGGCAGTGCTTGAAGGCATTATGATGAAAAATAAAGAGCAATATAGTGTGGCTGTGAGAAAACCGGACGGGGAGATAGAGGTATACAAAAACGAGCATGCGGGCATTGCCGGCAGTCATGCCTGGGCAAAATTTCCGCTGGTCCGGGGCGTGGTGAATTTTATAGATTCCCTGGTTCTTGGCATGGAGACGCTGACGTATTCCGCCAGTTTTTATGACGAGGAAGAAAATGAGGAACCGGGAAAGCTGGAACGCTTTCTTGTGAAAATATTTGGAGAGAAGGCTGAGAAGGTGGTTATGGGCTGCACAGTGGCCTTTTCTGTCATTATGGCCGTGGGTATATTTATGATCCTTCCGTATTTTATATCAGGTCTTTTCGAGGACTACATTGTGAGCAATACCCTTTTGGCCGTTCTTGAAGGTATGATCCGCCTGAGCCTTTTTACACTTTATGTAGTATTGATTTCATCTATGAAAGATATCAGACGCGTATATATGTATCATGGGGCGGAACATAAATGTATCAACTGTATTGAGCGCGGAAGAGAATTAAATGTCAAAAATGTTCGTAAAAGTTCCCGCTATCATGCCAGATGCGGCACCAGTTTTATGTTTATCGTTATGATCATCAGCATTATTTTCTTTATTTTTATACGGGTAGAGTCTCCTGTGCTGCGGGTGTTGTTCAGGGTACTTTTGATTCCGGTAATCGCAGGTGTATCCTATGAATTTATTCGTCTGGCCGGAAGGAGTGATAATCCGTTTGTATGGTTTTTAAGTTTGCCGGGAAAGGGAATGCAGAAGCTGACCACGAAAGAACCGGATGATCAGATGATCGAGGTGGCTATTGCCGCGGTGGAGGCGGTATTTGACTGGAGATCTTTTTTGGGCTATACCTGTGAGGAAGGAAGTAAAGACAGTGACGTGCAGGACGTTTAAAGAGCTTCTGGACTATGGGAAAGAGACGCTGAAAAAAGTCGGTATCAGGGAATGGGAACTGGATGCATGGTATCTGCTGGAACATGTAAGCGGATGTACAAGAAGCAGTTATTTTCTGCATCCTGAGCAAAAGACGACAGACTTACAGGAAAAGCAGTATAGAGAATTGATACGAAAGAGGAGCAGCCATATTCCTTTGCAGTACTTGACAGGCAGTCAGGAATTTATGGGGCTTCCTTTCTGCGTCAATGAGCATGTGCTAATTCCACGCCAGGACACTGAGATTCTGGTGGAGACTGCGCTTTCTTATATACAGCCGGGGATGCATATTCTGGATCTGTGTACGGGTTCAGGATGTATCCTTCTTAGTATTTTGAAACTAAAGCAGGGTGTTACGGGTACAGGATCGGATCTGTCAAAAAAAGCTCTGGAGGTGGCAAGAACCAATCAGGAGCGTCTAAACGTGCAGGCTCGGTTTTGCTTAAGCGACCTGTTTACAAAAATAGAAGGAAATTATGACTGCATCCTGTCCAACCCTCCATATATTCCGGATGCTGTTGTAAACACCCTGATGGAAGAAGTACGGGATTATGAACCGCGTATGGCGCTTTGCGGAGGAGAAGACGGCCTTAAGTATTACAAAGAGATAATAAAGATGAGTCCTGGTTTTTTAAGACCGGCCGGGATGTTGTTTTTAGAGATAGGATATGATCAGGCGGAAGCGGTCAGGATGTTGATGGAAAGGTCCTTTGATAAAATATCTGTGGTAAAAGATTTATCGGGGCATGACCGGGTGATATATGGAAGCTTGATGCCATAGATTAAATGGAGGAAAACATGTTTGACAGATTAGAAGACCTTGTGAGACGGTTTGAAGAGATTACCAGTGAACTGACAGAACCTTCTGTCGTAAACGATCAGAATCGTTTCAGGAAACTGATGAAGGAGCAGTCGGATTTACAGCCATTAGTGGACGCCTACACAGAATACAAGAACTGTCGGGAGACGGAAGAAGACAGCCTTTCCATGCTGGAGGAAGAATCAGATGAAGAGATGCGGGAGATGCTAAAAGAAGAACTTTCAGAGTCTAGAAAACGCATTACGGAGTTAGAGCAGCATATGAAAGTTTTGCTTCTTCCCAAGGATCCCAACGACGATAAAAACGTGATTGTTGAGATTCGCGCCGGAGCCGGTGGAGACGAGGCGGCTTTGTTTGCCGCAGAGATTTATCGGATGTATGCGCATTATGCGGAATCCAGACGCTGGAAAGTGGAAGTCATGGAGACAGATGAGATCGGCATCGGGGGAATGAAAAGCATGACGTTTATGGTGACCGGCCAGGGCGCGTATTCCGTCATGAAATATGAATCCGGCGTACATCGAGTACAGCGGGTGCCGGAGACAGAATCCGGAGGCCGGATTCATACATCCACAATCACGGTAGCAGTAATGCCGGAGGCAGAAGAAGTAGATGTACAGATCGACGAAAAAGATATTCGCATAGATGTTATGAGAGCGTCCGGAAACGGCGGCCAGTGCGTAAATACCACTGATTCTGCCGTACGTCTGACCCATTATCCTACAGGAATTGTAGTGTATAGCCAGACGGAGAAATCCCAGCTTCAGAATAAGGCAAAAGCGTTTGCTCTGCTTCGGGCAAAGCTGTATGATATTGAGTGCCAGAAAGCCCATGACGCGGAAGCGGAGGCCAGGAGAAGCCAGATAGGAACCGGGGACCGTTCGGAGAAGATTCGTACTTATAACTTCCCCCAGGGACGCGTAACGGACCATAGAATCGGATTGACCTTATATAAACTGGATAAGATTTTAAACGGAGACATTCAGGAAATTTTAGATGCCTGCATTGCGGCAGACCAGGCCCGGCGTTTAAGCAGGCTGGAAGAACAAGTGTAAAAGCATAAGAAGAGCATTTTTAAATAAAGTGAGGAAAGGAAAAATGGGAAAGTATTTTGGAACCGACGGCTTCCGGGGGGAAGCCAATGTTAACCTGACAGTAGAACATGCTTATAAAGTGGGCCGTTTTCTGGGCTGGTATTATGGCCGGGAACATAAAGCCCAGGTGGTGATCGGAAAAGATACCAGAAGATCCAGTTATATGTTTGAATATTCGCTGGTGGCGGGACTTACAGCCTCAGGAGCCGATGTTTATCTTTTACATGTGACCACGACACCCAGTGTGTCTTATGTGGTCCGCACGGAAGGCTTTGACTGCGGAATTATGATTTCTGCAAGCCATAATCCATTTTATGACAATGGGATCAAAGTGATAAACGGAACGGGTTCCAAGTTGGAAGCCTCTGTAGAAGAACAGATCGAGGCTTATATAGACGGCAGGATGCAGGAAATCCCTCTGGCGACCCGGGAGCAAATCGGACGTACTGTAGATTTTTCGGCTGGGAGAAATCGTTATATTGGTTATCTGATTTCCCTGCCTACCAGATCATTTAAGACCATGCGGGTAGGGCTGGACTGTTCCAACGGAAGCGCTTCTTCCATTGCTAAAAGTGTCTTTGACGCATTGGGAGCCAGGACTTATGTAATTCATAATGATCCCGATGGAACCAACATTAATGACGGATGTGGTTCTACCCATATAGAAGCTCTGCAGGCCTTTGTAAAAGAAAAAGGACTGGACGTGGGGTTTGCCTATGACGGAGATGCGGATCGGTGTCTCGCAGTGGATGAACACGGAGATGTGGTGGACGGAGATCTGATTCTGTATGTATGTGGTAAATATTTAAAAGAAATAGGACAGCTTAAGGATGATATGATTGTTACTACAGTTATGTCTAATATCGGTCTTTATAAAGCTTGTGACCGAATCGGTCTGAAATATCAGAAAACACAGGTGGGAGATAAATATGTATTTGAAAATATGATGGAGAACGGCTACCGTTTGGGGGGCGAGCAGTCCGGACATATTATTTTCAGCAAACACGCAACCACAGGGGATGGGATATTGACTTCTCTAAAGATTATGGAAGTGCTTCTGGAAAAAAAGACCACCCTTGGAACGCTGGCATCAGAAGTAACGATTTATCCGCAGCTTCTTAAGAACCTGCGGGTAACAGATAAAAAAGCCGTACTGGAACATCCGGATGTGATAAAAGCCATTCGTGAAGTGGAGGATGAATTAAAAGACGACGGAAGAATTCTTGTACGGGAAAGCGGTACGGAACCGCTTCTTCGGGTCATGGTGGAGGCGACAACGCATGAACTGTGCGACCGATATGTGACGAAAGTAATTCAGGCGATGGAGCGCGTAATGTAAGGCCTGAAAAAAGCAGAGAATACACAGGAGGGAATATATGAAAAAGACAACATTGGTAGTGATGGCGGCAGGCATCGGAAGCCGCTTCGGAGGCGGGATTAAACAGTTGGAGCCTGTAGGGCCGTCCGGTGAACTGATTATAGATTATTCGGTTCATGATGCCATAGAAGCCGGTTTTAATAAAGTTGTGTTTATTATCCGAAAAGATCTGGAGGCAGATTTTAAAGAGGTCATCGGAAACCGGATAGAGAAGGTCGTGGAGACGGGATATGCATTTCAGGAAATTGAAGATTTGCCGGAAGGATTTACGGTGCCGGAGGGGCGCGTCAAACCCTGGGGAACCGGGCAGGCGATTTTGTGTTGTGAAGAGCTGGTAAAAGAGCCTTTTGCCGTTATTAATGCGGACGATTATTATGGCAAAGAGGCCTTTGTAAAAGTACATGATTACCTGGCAGCAGATCATGTCGGGGACAAACGCATGGAATTTTGTATGGCGGGGTTTTTGCTGGGGAATACTTTAAGTGAGAATGGCGGCGTGACCAGAGGGATTTGTAATGTAGATGAAAAGAGACATCTGACCCGGGTGACGGAGACAAAGAATATTATAAAGACCAAAGACGGGGCAGCAGTCCAAAAAGAAGACGGTTCCTGCGAACCGGTGGCGGCAGACTGTCCGGTGTCCATGAATATGTGGGGATTTACTCCGGAAATTTTCTCCATATTAAAGGAAGGTTTCCCTGCTTTTTTAAAACATCTGGCAGATGAGAAAAAAGGAGAATATTTACTTCCGACGATCGTGGATGAATTGATTCGCGAAGGAAAGGCCAATGTGACTGTGTTAGAATCCAGAGATAAATGGTTTGGCGTAACGTACAAGGAAGACAAACCGTCTGTGGTCCGTTCCTTTAAAGAACTGATTGCGGCAGGAGTATACAAAGAAAAACTGTTTGATTAACTAACAAAAGGGAGTATGGACTTATGGAAATTCCATTTAAAAAACCGGAACTTGAAGACCGTGAGACGATTCTTCGGCATTTGAAAGCCGGGTCCTACAAAGGCTGCGAGCGGACATTTGCCAATATCTATCTGTGGGCGAGATTTTATGATCTGGTTTGGGCTTTGGTGGAAGAGACGGTTGTATTCCGCAGCGTGTTCGGCGGTCAGTATTCTTACACTTATCCGGCTGGCGACGGCGACCATCGGGCAGCTGTCGAAAAGATTCTGAAAGAATGTGAAGAAAAAGGCCACCCGTTTGCTTTACATGGCGTGAGCCAAAAAGAATATGATGAGCTGGAACGGTATTTTCCGGGCAGATTTCAGGTGGAATGGCCCAGAGATGTGGAAGATTACGTCTACGAGACAGAAAAACTGATCCATCTGTCGGGGAAAAAATATCATGGGAAAAAGAACCATATTAACCAATTTAAGGCGGCCTGCCCGGACTGGAGTTATGAGTCCATATCAGATGAGAACGTGGAAGAGTGTTTTCAGATGGCATTGCGTTGGAGAGAACTAAACGGCTGTGAAGGAGATCCTGAGAAAAATAAAGAGATGTGTGTGGCTTTAAATTCGCTCAGGCTCTTTAAAGAACTGGAACTTAAAGGAGGGCTTCTGCGCGCAGACGGAGAAGTGGTTGCTTTTACGCTGGGAGAGCCGGTAAGTGAAGATACGTTTGTGGTGCATATAGAAAAGGCTTATGCGGATGTCAGGGGCGCGTATCCTTTGATCAACCAGCAATTTCTGGAACACGAAGTGGCAGATTATACTTATGTAAACAGGGAAGACGATACCGGAGACGAAGGCCTTCGCAAGGCAAAACTGTCTTATCACCCTGTTTTTATGGTGGAGAAGGGCGCGGTGACATTAAAAGGAGACATAAGATGAAGACATGGGAACAGAACGTCCGGAAAGTGACCCCCTATGTACCTGGGGAGCAACCAAATAAACCGGATATGATCAAGTTAAATACCAATGAAAATCCGTATCCTCCTGCGCCCGGCGTGCGCCGGGCCATGGAGGAGTTCGATATGGACTGCTTAAGACTTTATCCCGATCCCGGCGCGTCTGCTTTAACAGAGTCGCTGGCAGAATACTACCAGGTAAAACCAGAACAAATCTTTGTGGGCGTAGGTTCAGATGATGTGCTGGCTATGGCTTTTATGACTTTTTTTAATTCGGACCGACCGATTTTGTTTCCGGATATTACATATTCTTTTTATCCGGTGTGGGCAGAGGCTTTTCGTATTCGCTATAAAACGCTGCCTTTGGATGAAAAGTTTCGGATGATAACAGATGATTATTTGCAGGATAACGGCGGAATCATATTTCCTAATCCCAATGCGCCCACCGGACTGGCCATAGGACTTTCAGAAATAGAAAAGATCCTTCGGAATAATAAGGACAGTGTGGTCATTGTGGACGAGGCGTATGTGGATTTTGGCGCGGAGTCGGCGGTCGGCCTGACAGATACATATGATAATCTTCTGGTGGTGCAGACTTTTTCAAAATCCCGTTCTATGGCAGGTATGCGGATCGGTTTTGCCCTGGGCAGCCCGGCATTGATTAAATACCTGAATGATTTTAAGCACTCTTTTAACTCTTACACCATGAACCAAACTTCTTTAAGATATGGGGTGGAAGCCGTGCGGGATCAGGATTATTTTAAAGAGACTGTGGGGCGGATTGTGCAGACAAGAGAACATGCAAAGGATGTGCTGGGAAAGATGGGATTTACTTTTCCTGATTCAAAGGCCAATTTTTTGTTTATTACGCATCCTGCTTTTGAGGCGAAAGAGCTTTTCGAAGCGCTGCGGGAAAAAGAGATCTATGTGCGGTATTTTCAGTCGCCGAAGATTAACAAGTATCTGCGTGTGACCATCGGTACGGACGAACAGATGGAAGCTCTTTATACGTTCCTGCAGGAATATATGAAGAAATAAAAGAAAGGAAAAAATTTATGGACGGTCTTTTAAACTGGTTTATGGAGGCGTTAAACGGAAAAGTATCTAAAGAGGCTATTGTATTTATTATCTCTATGATACCGATCCTGGAGCTTCGCGGCGGACTTGTTGCGGCGTCTCTTATGAACATTGACATTGTAAGGGCCATCTGGTATTGCGTGATTGGAAATATCATTCCAGTGCCTTTTATTCTGCTTTTGATCACGCCGATCTTCAATTGGCTGAAACGGACGGAGCTTTTCCGACCGATGGTGGAAAAGCTGGAGAATCGTGCGCTGGGGAAAAGCGAGCAGATTGAGAAATATCAGTTCTGGGGGCTTGTGCTGTTCGTAGGCATTCCGCTTCCGGGTACCGGTGCATGGACAGGGTCTTTGGTGGCGTCCCTTTTGGGAATCAAGTTTAAAAAAGCGTTTCCTGCCGTGCTGCTCGGAATCGTAATGGCAACCGTGATTATGTCTATTGCCAGCTACGGTCTTTTGGGCGCTTTGCTCCGTTAAACCATATTGGGTGCAGAGGTGTTTCTTATGGAAGAAGCAAAGAAAATGTATTTTATCTACAATCCCCATTCGGGCCGAGGGCAGCTGCGTACGAAACTGTTTAATGTCCTTCAGATATTTTCCGATGCCGGCTATGAATTGACTGTGCATCCCACACGGGAGAGGAAAGACGCTACCTGGAGGATTGCGAATCTTCCGGATGGTTACGACCTGGTTGTCTGCAGTGGCGGCGACGGGACAATGGACGAGGTGGTGGAGGGGATGATGCAGCGTAACCGGAAGATTCCCATTGGTTATATTCCGTCCGGCACGATTAATGATTTTGCCAGAAGTTTAAAAATTCCAAGGAATATGGAGAACGCCGCCCGAATTGCTGTGGAGGGGACGGAATTTCCTTTTGACATAGGTACTTTTAATGAGGAACATTTTGTTTACATTGCGGCTTTTGGTATATTTACGGATGTGGCTTATTCCACAAGACAGGATATAAAAAATGTCCTGGGACATATGGCATATTTGCTGGAGGGCGTTAAACGGTTGACGAATATTCCTTCTTACCATATAAAGCTGCGTAGCCGGGAGCTTGAGGCGGAAGGGGACTTTATCTTCGGTATGGTGACGAACTCCCGCTCTGTGGGCGGTTTTAAAAGTATTATAGGAAGAAAAGTGCAGTTTGATGATGGCGTGTTCGAAGCTACTTTTATCAGAATGCCTAAAAACCCGGCGGAATTACAAGAGATTTTGGCGGCAATTCTTTTAAAAGAGATCAATTCCCAGTATATGTATTCCTTCCGTACTTGTGAACTGATTGTGGAGGCGGATCATCCTGTCCCTTGGACGCTGGACGGAGAGTATGGTGGAGAATGCGTTTCAGCCCTGATTTGTAACCATCAGAAGGCTTTGACGATTAAAATACCTAATCTGTGATAAAACAAGCCTTGAAAACAAGTCGGGGCTTTGCTATACTGTTTTCAGATACAGTGGCATTGTGAGTGGCTGTAGTAGAACTATAATAGGAGGCTTAGTATGAAAATAGGATTTGGCTGTGATCATACAGCGATTGATTTGAAAAAAGAAATGATGGAGTATATGGGGGCGAAAGGATATGAGTGCGTGGATTACGGCGCCTATGACGCGGCGGTGCGCATTGATTATCCGGATCAGGCGCAGAAAGTGGCAGAAGCTATTAAAGCAGGTGAAGTCGAAAAAGGCGTGCTGATCTGCGGCACCGGCATTGGTATGTCTTTGGCAGCTAATAAGGTTCCGGGTATTCGGGCAGCCGTATGCAGTGAGCCTTATTCGGCTATGATGACGGCAAAGCATAATGCCTCTCAGGTCATCTGTATGGGAGCCAGAGTAGTGGGGAACGAGATGGCGAAGATGATTCTGGACGCTTTCTTTGATACGGAATTTGAGGGCGGAAGACACGCGGAACGCGTGCAGAAGATCTGCGATATAGAAGTCAAATACAATAAATAAAAATCGGGATGCGTACAGGCGCATCCCTTTTATATGCGCAGGGGTGCATAAGAAAATTTGCTGTTTCGCAATATGCACCCCGTGGCGGCGAGTAGGAGAAGACGGTTCTTCCCTGTTCGATATATATTATTACTGTATTTTTTTCTCCAGCATACTTGGGTTGGTTGCATAAGTAAGAGCAGTTTCCCGGGTGATACGCCCGTCTTTAAAAAGCTTTGCCAGGCTATTATCCATGGACATCATTTTGTCGTTGGCATAAGAGTACAATACTCCGTCAATCTGAGGCCTTGTATTTTCGTCCCGGATCATGCTGCGGATAGAGGAACTTATGGTCATGATTTCAAAAGCAGGAATCAGCTTGCCGTCTATATCCGGAACGAGCTGCTGAGACACGACCGCTTTTAATACCATAGAAAGCTGTACGGCAATTTGGTGCTGCTGACTGGGAGGAAACACGTCGATGATACGGTCAATGGTGTTGGCGCAGCCAAGGGTATGCAGGGTAGAGAGGATCAGATGTCCGGTTTCGGCGGCCGTCATGGCCACCTGGATGGTTTCATAGTCACGCATTTCTCCCAACAGAATTACATCCGGACTTTGCCTTAAAGCGGCCCGGAGAGCGGTTACATAATTTTCTGTATCTACATTGACTTCCCTCTGGCTTACAATACTCTGGTTGTGGCGGTGTAAGTATTCCAGGGGATCTTCCAGTGTAATGATATGCTTCTTTAAATTCTGGTTTATATGATCAATCATACAGGCAAGAGTCGTTGATTTTCCACTTCCGGCAGGGCCGGTTACCAGTACCATACCGTTGGAAAAATGATCCAGATCTATAATGTTGTCCGGAATGCCCAAGTCAGAAGGTTTTGGAAGCGAGAATGTGATGATGCGCACCACCGCCGACAAAGTTCCTCTTTGTTTATAAGCGCTCACACGAAACCGGGATAATCCGGGAATAGCGAAAGAAAAGTCGTCGTCTCCTGTTTCGCGCAGCTTTTCCATAGAACGGTTGCCGGAAAGTCTGTAAAATTCAGTAATGATTTCTTCTGTATCCTGTGGAAGGAGCTTCTTATCACTGTCTTGAACCATTGTATTATTAATGCGCATGGAAGCGGGAAGCCCAACTACGATAAATACGTCTGATGCTTTCTGTTCGATGGCTCTTTGCAGAAATTCCGTCGTGTTTAAAAATGTACTCATATGATTTAATCCTCCCATTCTGTTTTATAAGGTTAAAAGATTCAGGCTGTCATCCCCGTTCCATAGAGAGGATGGTACTTCCTGCCAAGTGGTGATTTTGTAAAAGCCATCTTTAAGTTCAGACGGCTCGTTTAAAGACAGACAGACTCGTAGAAGCTGCGAATCGCTGATGGGTACTTCGTAAGAAACTGCGTGCTTGTCGGCGCCAAAATTCAGCGTAAAAGTACCCATACTTGTAAGCTGTTCTTCGATGACCTCATAATATATATCTGGAGACGAGCTGTAGGCGGCGTGGAGCAGCCGGTCGATTTCCCGAAGCGTCTGCGTAGCTGCACTGGAGGCCTGATAATATTCCTGGTTATGTTCTGCAATCTTCAGGCTGTACTGGTATTCACTGATGGAAGCAGATAAAGATAAAGTGGCAAACACAGCCAGGCACAGCACGATAAAAGTCATAAGCAGTGAAACAGAGCCTATATTTGTGATCGGAGAGTATCGTCTGTTCATAAAAGAGGCACCTTTCTATAAAGTGTATTGTTTGTAGGCGGTTACTTCAAGATGGTAGATCTCCGCAATATCGTCGTTTTCATAAACGGCAATATAATAGTTGGTAGTTTGCTCATCATCCAAAGTGGAAGACAAATCCAGGTGATAAGAAGAGTTCTTGGCAGAGCAGGGCAAAAAATCCTGATCAAAGTAAAAGGAGGCAAAATCTGCTGCGATGTCAGAGTCGGGGTACATCTTTTGCAGTGTTTCCATTGGTTCTTTTGCCTGACACAAAATTTCCGCTATGGAACTGGACTGTCTTACAGCCATATCCAGTTCTTTTGTATCCCGAGAAAGATTGTGTGCTTTTACAAACACTTCCAGACATATGGCGCTTACGATGGAAAAGGACAGAACTGCAAAAATAATTTCAGTCAGCAGCAGTCCGGAGCGGCCAAAGAAGCTTTTTTTCATGGGCGGCTCCTTTCTGCAATAATCATGGAGGTTTCTAAGCCTTCACTGTCAATGACTGTAAAACGGTACATATTCGCTTCCAGTTCATCTACTGCGAAGGAAGATATTTCTATGATATCGCTTCCGCTTTTTAAAGGAACATTAATTCCCTCTTTTACAAACAATTCTTTGAGCATACCGTCATATTCGTAAATATAATTGACATAGACGGTTCCATTATAATTTGCAGATAAAGACAGACATCGTCTGCCGTCTATGTCGGCAATGCCAAGACTGCCGTCTGTGTCGCTTTGCCGTATCTTCTCCGTAAGATAGGATAAAGCCGTCCGGCTTTCATCATTAGAAAGGAGTTGATCGGTGGTAGAGGCATACAGATCCGCAGCCAGCATTAATACAATAAAAGAAGAAACAGCAAAGACAAACAGTAAAGATATAGGAAACAGTATGTGAATCACATGCCTGTTATGTGTCTGAACTTTCATGGCCTGTTCCTCCTGTTGATGATCGTGACATTCGGCAGAATATTGCTGCCCAAGACCTGATAGTCAACAAAAAATCTCTCTTCGTCATAAGTAAGGCCATAATTGTCTTTTAAATGCTGAAGATTCTCAGGATAAGCGCCCTCGATCGTGTAACAGTGGACAATTCCGCGGTTGACCGCCCGCTCAAGAATCCTGACTTCTTCCTGATCAGTTCTGTTTGTCACAAAACCGGTCGCTTCCCAGAAAATAAACACTGCCGCCAAAAAGCTGATGATGGAAATAACGAGGCTTTTTGAAACGGGAGATTTTTCCTGTGTTCCAAAACGGTGTTTCATATACGTTATACTCCATTCTGCTTTACAGACTTGCCATAATTCCCATTAGAGGAAGCATGACAGATAATAAGATCAATCCCACGATCAGGGAAAGGATAATGACTAAGACCGGTTCAAGCATGGAAATCATGCTGTTGAACTTTTGGTCAATCTCATCCTGATATTTATTTGCAATGTCCTGCAGGATCATGTTGCGGGAGCCTGTCTTGGAGCCGACGGAGGCCATGCGTGCATAAATGCCTGAAAAAATGCCTGCAGCTAACAAGGATTTAAAAAGATCATGACCGTTGTTTACATCATTTTTACATACCTCGATCTTTTTTTTGAAGCTGTCATTATCAATCAGGTTCGATGCAAGACTGATAGCTTCCGCCGGGTTTCTGCCGCTGCTTAAAGTAAGGGCCATACCGCTGGCAAAGCGGCAGGCAGCGATCTGTTCCATAAAATTTCTCGGCCAGGCAAAATGTGAGAAAAACGAGCGCAAAGCGGCACGACCGGATCTGGTTTTCCCAAGATAAAGGGCCGCTATAGCCAATAGAAGGATAAGTATAATAAATACGGCTGAGTAACGGTTGATGGTAATTCCAAGGTTTAAGATAATCCTTGAAAGGCCGGTCATTTCACTGCCAAGCTG
>CAJUMT010000013.1 GCA_910587495.1 uncultured Lachnospiraceae bacterium
ACAGAGCATCTACCGTTTTCGTCAGGCGGAGCCAGGCCTTTTTTTGGATAAGTATATCCGTTACCAGGATGAAAAAGAGGGCATGCGTATCGATCTGCATCAGAATTTCCGCAGTCGTGCGCAGGTATTAGATCCGGTCAACGAAGTTTTTGGGAGGATCATGTGCAGGGAATTAGGAGGGATAGAGTATGATGACGCGGCAGCCTTAAAAGTCGGCGCGTCCTATCCAGACAGTGCGCAGTGTAATGCGCAGATCCTTTTGCTGAAGCAGGAAGAATGGGAAGACCTTCGGCAGGAATGCAGCTGGACAAAACAGGAGGCAGAGGCTCATATGATTGCTTCCAGTATCCGAAAGATGTTAGAAGTTGATAAGCTTAAGATATCGGATGGAGGAAAACAGCGGTTGGCCGGTTTTGGGGATATTGTAATCCTGCTTCGTACAATGTCCGGATGGAGTGAGACGTTTGTAAGGGTGCTGCAGGATGAGGGAATTGCCGCCAGCGCTCAGTCAAGGGAAGGATATTTTGAGACAATGGAGGTGGAGAACCTTTTGGCTTACCTGAGAGTTCTGGATAATCCGACCCAGGAGATTCCCCTGGCGGCGGCCATGCACGGAATGCTGGGAGGTTTTTCGTCGGAGGAGATGGCGAAGATCAAAGCGGCTTTCCCGGAGGACGGATATGCCCGAGCCTGCGAGCGGTATATGGAAGAAGGCCCGGAAGAAATATTAAAAGAAAGACTTTGCGGGTTTTTTGCACAAGTGGACCAGTACAGAAGTCAGGCAGCGTATACATCCATTCACGAACTGCTCTGGCAGATTGTTACAAAAACCGGATATATGGACGAGATGCGGGCGCTGCCGGGCGGGGAGCAAAGAGCTGCCAATATACAGATGCTCCTTCAGAAAGCGCAGGACTATGAAAAGATCAGTTATCATGGCTTGTTTCATTTCATCCGTTATATCGAGAAGCTGCAGAAATATCAGGTGGATTTCGGCGAAGCGGACCTGTCCGGCGAAGGCGGGGAAGCTGTGCGGATCATGAGCATTCATCATAGTAAAGGCCTGGAATTTCCGGTAGTCTTTGTGGCGGGTATGGGGAAAAGCTTCAACCGGCAGGATAGCCGCAGTAAGGTGGTGCTTCATAATACATATGGGATCGGTCTGGATTATGTGGATTTGGAAGAACGGATGAAACGGCCTGTTTTGTTAAAGCAGATGATCCGCAGGCAGAATCTTCTGGATAATCTGGGCGAAGAACTCAGGGTCCTTTATGTGGCCATGACCCGGGCAAAGGAAAAGCTGATTCTGACCGGTATGGCAAAGGAAAAACTGATCCTGGAAGAGGGCGCCGAAGATAAAGAGAAACTTATGTTTCTTTCTCTTTCCGGAGCAGGATGCGCGCTGGAATGGATTCTTAAAGGAAAGGACGCCCGGGGAGGCGGTTTTACTAAGACAGTTGTTTCTCTGTCTGAAATTCTGGCCTGTGCAGTAAAAGAGGAAATGAAAAACGCTCTGTCCAGGGATGAATTGGAACGCCTAGTCTGGTTTGGAAAAAAAGACGAGGAGCTAAGCAGCAGGATTGATGAAAAGCTTTCCTGGGAATATCCGTATGATCTGTCCCAGAAAACGAAACAAAAATATACAGTCACAGAACTTAAAAAGCTGCGTATGCAGGATACGTCAGATGCGGCGGAGGAACTCTATCCTGCTTCCGTACCCGAAATTGTGCCGTTGGTTCCGCAGTTTATAGAAGATACAAAAGAGAAAACAGGAGCGGCAAGAGGTACGGTGTATCATACAGTCATGGAATGCATGGATTTTGGCGGGATTACGAAATTGTCTCAGGTGGAAGAAAGACTTGCGTATTTGGAAGCGTCCGGCAGGCTTACAAAAGAAGAACTTAAATGTATATACAGAAAGGATCTTCTGACCTTTGCCAAAAGCAGATTGGCAGGGCGTATGCAAAAGGCGAAGGAAGCCGGTCTTTTGTTTAAAGAGCAGCCTTTTGTCATTGGCCTTCCCGGAGAGGAAGCCGGTTGCCCGGATATGGAAGAACTTGTATTGGTCCAGGGAATCATGGATGCTTTCTTTTATGAAGGCGATGAAGTTGTGGTGGTGGACTATAAGACGGACCGGGTTTCTTCGCCTGAGGAGCTGACAGACAGATATCAAATGCAGCTTGCTTATTATGAAAAGGCGCTGCATATGATGACTGGGAAAAAAGTGAAGGAGCGGATTATTTATTCATTTGCCCTTGGAAAGGAAATCCAGGTATAAGCGTTTTATGAAAAAACGTCCGGCTACCCTAATCGGTATCGGACGCTTTTTCCATGGCTTTTCTTCTTCGGCTGATCATACCGCCGATGCGACCGGTCTCGCGGGAGGACAGGGCTTTCCAGCCGCCTTCCCGTACTTTGTCCAAAAGTCCTAATTCTTCCGCGATCTCATATTTGAGACGGTCGTGAGGCTCCAGCTTTTCAAAATCCAGATTTGCTTTTTTCTCCATAATTGTGCATCGTCCTTTCTTTTTTATGAAGTATATCCAGTTTTGTATGCCTTATACCTTGGGTTGACAAGAAGAAGAGGGTGGGATACACTTTTATAAGTGAAATTGAGGAACTTATAATAGGAGAAAAGTTTGAATGAAATATGCAGTCGCAGTATTGAAAAAGGGAGAAGGGCGCGTAATCAAGGCCGGGGGAATGTGGATTTATGACAATGAGATCGCAAGGATAGACGGGACGTTTATCAATGGGGATATCATAGAGGTTCATGATTTCGACGGATATTTTATGGGATATGGTTTTATCAATATGCATTCTAAAATCCGTATCCGCCTGATGGCGCGTAAAAAAGAACATGAGATTAATAATACTTTTTTAGAACGCAGAGTCAGGAACGCGTGGGGCTATCGGCGGACGGTGTGCGATACCGGTTGCTGTCGGGTGATCTTTGGGGAAGCGGATTTCCTTCCGGGGCTGGTGGTGGATAAATTTTCGGATGTATTGGTGGTGGAATCCCTTGCGCTGGGGATCGACCGTTTAAAACCAAAGATTCTTGATATCCTGGTGCGTGTGATGGCAGAAGACGGCATACAGATCCGGGGAATCTATGAAAGAAGTGACGCCAAAGTGCGCCAGCAAGAAGGCATGGAACGGTATAAAGGGTTTATCGGGGAACCTTTTGATACGCAGGTGGAGATAGAAGAAAACGGCGTCAAATATATGGTTGATATTGAGGACGGGCAGAAAACGGGATTTTTCCTGGACCAGAAATATAACCGTCTGGCGATACAAAGACTTTGCCGGGGAAAAAAGGTGCTGGACTGCTTTACACACACAGGCTCCTTTGCGCTGAACGCGGCCGCAGCAGGCGCTGCGGACGTTTTAGGGGTGGATGCTTCGGAGCTTGGGTGCAGGCAGGCAGAGGCGAATGCCAGGTTAAACGGTTTTGAAGACCGGGTATCGTTTCGATGCACCGATGTGTTTGAACTGCTGCCGGAACTGGAGCGTTTGGGCGAGCGTTATGACGTAGTTATTTTAGACCCGCCTGCGTTTACCAAGTCCAGAAGCTCTGTTAAAAACGCGGTGAAAGGATACCGGGAAATTAACCTGCGGGGCATGAAGCTTATAAAAGACGGCGGGTATCTGGCGACCTGTTCTTGTTCTCATTTTATGGATCAGGAGTTGTTTGCAAAGACGATTCGGGAAGCCGCCAGAGGCGCCCATAAGCGTCTGCGGCAGGTGGAGTTTCGCACCCAGGCCTGCGATCACCCGATCCTGTGGGCCGCGGATCAGTCGTATTATCTGAAATTCTATATCTTTCAGGTGTGCGAGGAACTTTAGAAGAATTCATTTTCAAATATTATTTGTAAAATACAACTTGATAGTTTATACTTATGACGACTAGGAGGTGTTTATATGGAGCGTATTGTTGATTTTAAATCTGAATATAATGATACTTACAAAAATGTTATCGAAAAAATGGAAGAGTTTCAGGACAGTATCATCAAAAACGCATACTGACAACCATTTAGTGGCAAGTGATTTAGCAACTCTTATATAACGCCGGAACAGCGTGCCCTGAAATTTCAGGGCACTTTTGTATAATTCCACCCATTTCACCAAACTATTAAAGAAAGGAGTCATAACTATGTTGCCAGTATTAGCACAGCAAAAAGACTACACTATCGACGATATTTACGCTCTACCGGAAGGACAGCGTGCAGAACTGATTGACGGACAGATCTATGATATGGCGCCGCCCAGCACGACACATCAAAGGCTTTGTGGCAGATTGCATCAGGCAATAGCAAATTATATTGATAGCAATGATGGTAATTGCGAAGTATTTTCTGCCCCTTTTGCTGTTTTTCTCAACGAGGACAGCAAAAACTATGTTGAGCCGGATATAAGCGTCATCTGCGACCCAGAGAAGCTTACAGACAGAGGTTGTACAGGTGCGCCGGACTGGATTATTGAAATTATTTCCCCTAGTAACCCGGAACATGACTATGTGCGGAAATTGAATCTTTATCTGGATGCCGGAGTCCGTGAATACTGGATCGTAGATCCCCGCGACCGGAAAATACTTGTGTATGATCTGAAAAATGAACATATAGAGGATTTCACAGTAAAACAATACACCTTCCAGGACAAAATAAAAACCAAAATCTATGATGATTTCTGGATTGATTTCACAGAGCTGAACGTGTGAAACATGGGGGACAATAACAGTCATATGCAAAAAATTATGATAATCGAGGATGACCCGGCCATTCGGGAGGAACTGGCGCTGCTTTTGGAAAATGAGGGATATTCGTCTCTGGTGGTTACGAATTTTACAGATATTCCGGAACAGGCATTACGGGAGTATCCGGATCTTATTCTCCTGGACATTGGCCTGCCGGGGCGGGACGGTTTTTCGTTGTGTACCGCGCTGCGAAAGGCAGTTCCTGCGCCGGTAATTTTTGTCACCAGCCGGGATGCCGGTGCGGACGAAGTGCGGGCGCTGAGCCTGGGTGGGGACGACTACATAACGAAGCCGTACAGCGTTCCCGTCCTGCTGGCCCGGATTAAGGCTGTTCTTCGCCGAAGCGGTTGCGGATCGGAGCCGGCAGATGTACTGGAGGTCGGCGCGCTGCGGCTGAGTCTTACAAAGGGGATTGTATCAGCAGAAGGAAAAGCCGTGGAACTCAGCCGGAATGAGCTGCAGATTTTGGCTTATCTTATGACTCATGCAGGGCAAATTGTCTCACGGGCCGATCTGATTGATGCTTTGTGGGATAATCAAATTTATATTGACGACAATACGCTCAGCGTCAATATGACCAGGCTGCGGGGAAAACTGACGGAAATCGGCCTGCCTGACGCGGTCAGGACCCGCCGGGGAATGGGGTATCAGCTATGACCTTGCATGAATTTTTATATGATCGGCTACGGAGGATTGTCCTTCAATTGATTTTCGCCGGGCTGGCGGCGCTGTTTCTTTTTGCTACGGGGACGCAGCCGGGAGCCCTGACGATTTTACTAATTGTGTTTTTTCTGGTTTTCCTGACGGTGAATATGTTTGATTTTTTTCAACAGCGCACCTTCCTTCTGGAATTGGAAACTATTTTTGATAGATTGGATCGGAAGTATCTTTTTATGGAATGCCTTCCTCCGCCTAAAGGGCTTTACGAGCGGCGGCTCTTTGATCTGACCCGTCGGGCGGGCCGTGCTATGACCGGCGCGGTATCCGATGCCCAGGCGTCCCAGCGGGAATACCGGGAATATGTAGAACGCTGGGTGCATGAAATCAAAGCGCCCATCACCGCCTCCCGGCTTATCTGCCGGGGTTTGGACGGGGATGTCCGCAGGAGACTTATGGCGGAACTGGCACAGATCGAGGCCCATGTAGAGCGGGCCTTATTTTATGCCCGCGCCGATAATCCGGAGCAGGATTGTCTGTTCCGGCAGACAGACCTGGAAAAAATCGCTGCGCAGGCTATTGAAAATCACCGTTCTTTGCTGATACAAAGCGGCGTGCGGGTAGAAACTAAGGGGTTGGACTGTACTGTCTATACGGATGAAAAGTGGGCGGTCTTTATTTTGGGGCAGCTGCTCCAAAACGCCGCCCGCTACCGGGGTACAGAACCGATGCTCACACTTTACGCCAAACCTCTTGGACGGCAAATCCAGCTGATTGTTCAGGATAACGGCATCGGTATCCCGGCGCATGAACTGCCCCGCGTATGTGACCGCGGCTTTACCGGCAGTAACGGACGGAGCCGGGGAGGTTCTACCGGCATGGGTCTGTATCTGTGCAAAAGACTGGCGGCTTTTCTGGAACTGGAACTGTGCATTGATGCGCAGGAAGGTGTTGGAACCACAGTGACGCTGACCTTTCCCACAAAGGAAAATCTTACAAAACTGTAAGACAAATCGATATAACTTCGATACAACATCCTTCGCTTTTGGTATACTATAGTGCCACAAGTAAAGGAGGCAAACATATGCTGCAAGTACAGAATATTGAAAAATATTACGGGAGCAAAAACAATGTTACAAAGGCGCTGGATCGGGTGAGCTTCGAGGTGGAGGCCGGGGAATTCCTGGCTATCATGGGAGCGTCCGGCTCGGGCAAGACCACCCTGCTCAACTGCATCTCCACCATTGACACGATCAGTGCCGGAAAGATTCTGCTGGACGGCGTGAATATTGCCGACCTCTCTGAGGGGGAGCTGGCAAAATTTCGTCGGGAAAAGCTGGGTTTTGTGTTTCAGGACTTCAATCTGCTGGATACTTTAACGGTTGAAGAAAACATTGGGCTGGCCCTCTCCCTTAACCATCAGAATCCTGAGAATGTGCAAAACCGGGTACGGGAGGTGACCGGGAAGCTGGGCATTATCGAGATTCTGCCTAAATTTCCCTACCAGGTGTCCGGGGGTCAGAAGCAGCGCACCGCTGTCGCACGGGCGATTGTGGCGGGGCAGTCTTTGCTGCTGGCGGATGAACCCACCGGGGCGCTGGATTCCCGGGCGTCCAAAAATCTGTTGGAGATTATGACAACCATGAACAAGGATATGGGGGCCACCATTTTGATGGTTACCCACGACGCTTACAGTGCCAGCTACGCCGGACGAGTGCTGTTTTTGAAAGACGGGCGGGTGTTCAACGAGCTGCTCCGAGGGGACAGGGGACGCCCCGTGTTCTATCATGAAATTCTGGATGTTCTTGCCGCGCTGGGGGGTGATGTTAGTGACGTTATATGAGTTCTCCCTGCGTAATGCCAGGCGTCAGGCTAGGGATTACCTGGTTTATTTCGCTACGGTGGTCATGGCCGCTGCACTGCTCTACGCCTTCAACGGACTGGTGTTTTCTCGAGAGATCAACACCTTGTCCAAAAGCATAGCGATGCTTCCCCTGATGATAGCGCTCGCCGGCGTGGTGGTGGTGTGCGTCTTCGGCTGGCTGGTGTCCTATGTTACGAAATTCATGCTTTTGCGCCGGGGCCGGGAATTGGGGCTCTATCTGCTCATTGGCCTTAAGAACCAGCAGGTGGCCAGGCTGTTCTTTCTGGAAAACTTAGCCGTCGGCGGCTGCGCCCTTCTCCTGGGGACCGCCCTTGGCGGACTGCTCTATCAGGTGTTTCGCGCCATCGTGCTGGCGCTTTTCGGTCTGCCCTACCGCTTCGCTTTCGGCTTTTCTCTCCCCGCTCTGGGGCTGACGGCGGCCTGTTTTGCCTTGATCTATCTTTTCGCCCTCCGCCGCAGTCGCAAATATATTCGTAAGGCGAAGATCCATGACCTGATCTATGCTGCCCGGGTCAACGAAGGCATGGTTATCCAGACGGGCAAAATGCGCCGCTTTATGTTTTCTGCCTCCATTGTGCTGGGCGTGGCCGGAACCTGCCTGCTGATGGTGGGAGGATCCATCTTCGGCATCATTGGGGCGGGGTGCGTGATTGCGTTTTTGTTCGGATTTTTCCTCAGTTTTGCTTCCGGTGTGCCTGCCTTTTTCGATAAGCGACCGGCACGGAAGTATCAGGGACTAAATCTGTTGGTGTTCCGCACCCTTACTGCCAAACTGGCCACTATGGGGACGCTTATGGCCGTCGTTTCCCTGATTTTCACTGCCACTCTTATTTCGGAAGGGGCGGGGATGATGTTCCGGGGACTTCTTGCGGGCCGTGCGGCAGAAAACGCCTGCTTCGACCTTTATATCGGTACCGCCGATGAGGAACCCCTGAGTCAGGACTATCTGAACTATATTAAGACAAACATTTCCGTGGAGCAGGCGCTGTGCTACAGCATCTATCAGGCAGATGACAGCCAGGTCATGGACTATGTGGAAAGCGGGGGAGAAGACTACTACCGCTACTTTGGCCGGGACCCGGTGCTGCGCTACAGCGACTACGCGGCGCTTCGCGCCATCGCCGGATACCCGCCGGTAGAATTGAAGCTGGGGGAGTATCTCATCCACTGCAAGGCTTACCTGGAAAAGCATTTGGCCGATTACAGCCAGCCCGTCTTTCTGGGAGGCGCCAGCCTGACGTCGGGCGGGGTCTGTACGGAACACCTGCTGCAAAACTATGACACGGGCAACGGGGCGCGGTATATCCTCGTGGTGCCGGACGAGGCGGCAAAGGGACTTCCGGTGTTTCACCACGCTTACGCGGCCAAAACAGCCCGACCGGTGACGGAAACGGAATTTAACGACTTGTGCGATATCAGCTACAGACTGAGGGAGCAGAATCTGAAACCAGGCTATGACGAGATCCACACCAAAGCCCAAGAGGAGGCAGCTGCGGCGGCTCAGACGGTCCTTTGCGTCTTCCCGCTCTTCTTCCTGGCTTTGTCCCTTACCATGACTGCTGCCACCATTTTGACCATCCAGCAGCTCAGTGAGAGCGAACGCTATAAACGGCAGTTTGCTCTTCTAAAAAAACTGGGTATGGACCGCCGGGAGATGGCAAAGGCTCTGCGAAACCAGTTCGCCATCTACTATGCTTTGCCCGCCGTACCTCCGGTACTGATCGGCGTGCCCTTTATCCTCCGCCTGGCACACGCCCCCGAGCCGGGGGTGATGACAGGGATGAACAGCCCTGGAGTAATTGCGGCGGTTTCGCTGGTGATATTTTTCCTGATTTATGCAATCTATATCCTGTTGGCATATACCAACTTAAAACGAAACGTATTGCCGACATAGGGAATTGCCCGCGGAAATAGATGAAAGATCTTGAAAATTAGGCGGCTACAGCGTATCATAAAATCCGATAGGCAACCGTTGTTAAATTTTTATTTTCAGGTATGTGAGGAAGTATAACTTATGAGAGAGATACAGGCAGATCAGATCCGGGATGTGGTGGAAAGGCTCTGTATAGAGGCTAACGAACATCTTCCGGAAGATGTAAAAGATGCGATCAAAGACTGCCGCAGGTGCGAGGATGGTCAGATTGCCGGAAATGTTTTAGACAAGATTATTGAAAATTTTGAGATTGCGGACCGCGAATGCGTGCCGATCTGTCAGGATACCGGTATGGCGTGCGTATTTCTGGAGATCGGTCAGGATGTCCATATTACAGGAGGAGATCTTTCGGAAGCGGTGGACGAAGGCGTACGCCGGGGATATGAAAAAGGCTATCTTAGGAAATCAGTGGTAAAAGATCCAGTGCGCCGGGGTAATACCGGCGACAATACGCCCGCCATGCTTTATATGGAGATTGTGCCTGGGGAGCATATTACGGTCACGGTAGGGCCTAAAGGATTTGGGAGCGAGAATATGAGCGCGATCCGTATGTTCAAGCCTTCCGCGGGTCTTCAGGGAATTAAAGATTTTATCCTTGAAATTGTAGAAACGGCAGGACCAAATCCATGTCCGCCTATGGTGGTTGGCGTAGGGATCGGGGGCACCTTCGACAAAGCGGCGCTTCTGGCGAAAAAGGCGCTGATGCGGCCTCTTAATTCTTCCCATCCGGATCCTTTCTATGCGGATCTGGAAAAAGAGATGCTGCAAAAGATCAATGAACTTGGTATCGGTCCGCAGGGGTTTGGCGGAAGGACCACGGCGATCGGACTGAACATTGAGACTATGCCTACCCATATTGCGGGAATGCCCTGCGCAATCAACATAAGCTGCCATGTGACCCGGCACAAAACGGAGGTGATCTAATGGAACGGTATATTACGCTGCCCCTTACAAAAGAACTGGCAGAAACGCTTCATGCGGGGGATATGGTTTATCTGACAGGTACGATCTATACTTCCCGGGACGCGGGACATAAAAGAATGTGCGAGGCGCTTGAAAAAGGAGAAATGCTGCCCTTTGATCCAACGGACGCAACCATCTATTATGTAGGCCCCACGCCTGCCAAACCAGGGCAGGTGATCGGTTCCGCCGGCCCCACCACCAGCGGGCGTATGGATGCGTACGCGCCTACGCTTATGTCTGTGGGAGCCAGGGGGATGATCGGAAAAGGAGCGCGCCTTCCAGAAGTGGTAGAAGCCATGAAGCAATACAAAGGCGTTTATTTCGGCGCCATCGGAGGCGCGGGCGCCCTGCTGGCCAGATGCATTAAAAGCAGTGAACTGATTGCTTATGAAGACCTGGGAGCAGAGGCGCTCAGAAAACTGTATGTGGAACAGATGCCTCTGGTGGTCATTATTGACAGCGAAGGCAGGAACCTGTACGAAGAAGGAAGGGCTGCTTACCTGGCGGGACATAAAAAAATTTAAGAATGTCGGAAATGACAGGCAAGTTCCCGGCAGGTATACAGCTCCACCTGATCGCGGAGCGTGTCTAAGTGTTCCAGTATATGCTCTAAGATCTGAATCTTTCCCGGGGAGCCGATGCTTTGGGGCGTGAACTGGGGTACATAGGTCAGACCGTAATGCAGATAAGCATCCATTTCCTCTATATAATTTTCTTCGACCCGCTGGTAAGAGGAGACTCTGCTTTGCCCAAGGGGAAATGACGGTCCGTAGTTAAAAGCAAAATACGGAAAATCGTGGAGGTTCCAGTTGATGGGAATCTCCACAAGCCCGTTCCTTTGATAGGGCATATCCCGATCATACAGAGAGCTGGAATACAAATACCCGTACTCTTTTGCCATATCAAATGCGGTCTGTGTGATTTCGCCTTCCGGCGCGCGGAAGCCTGTCGGGAGGACGCCGGTTCGTTTTTTCAGGATATCGGTGCCAAGGGCAAATTCTTCCCGGATCTCTTCTTTAGTTAGGCTGTGCATAGGCCTGTGGGTGTGGCCGTGAAAGGCGATCTCATGGCCGCCTTTTTGTATTTTTTCCAGTGCGTCCGGGTGGCGTATGGCGATGACGCCCGGGACAAAAAAGGTTGCCGGTATTTCATGAGAGCGCAAAACAGCCAGCACCCGGTCGAGCCCCCGTTTGATGCCATAATCACCCATGGACAATGTTTTCGGGCGTTTTTGGGTCCCTTCAAACATTCCCTGCCAGAAGCTTTCTCCGTCCAGATTGACGGTGATCGCTACATTCATCTTATTCTGTGTCATATACTTCCCTCTTGTTTTTAATAGTTTTTCCGCCACCAGTCGGCGATTTCAGAGCCGGTGGCAAACCAGACATTGCCTTTGGATTTCATATAAGCGACCAGCCTTTCATACATCCGAAGCCTTCCCGGAGAGCCGATAATCTGCGGGTGGCATTGGATCACAAAACACAGTCCTTCTCGATAGTAACCGTCGAACTCCTGACGGAAATTGTCAAAGACCTGCTCGATGCCGGCGATTCTGTCCTGCCCGGACGGTTCGGCCGGATATAAATTGTAGCCGAACTGCACGAAATCGTCCAGATCCCACTTTGGCGCCATTTCGATAAAATCAGTAGTTTTCCCGTCGATCACAGTGCGGTAAGGCCTGTCGTCCCCCCGCATGGAGCTGGAATAGGAAAATCCCATGTCATACAAGATACCTGCAGTTTCCCTCGACCAGTCGCCGGAGGGCGTACGGTAGCCTTTTGCCTCTTTTCCTATAACTTTTATAAAAATCTTCTGGCTTTTTTCAATGATAGCCCGCTGCTCTTCAGGCGTCAGATCCACATATCTTTCATGATGGTATCCATGATGCCCGATTTCAAAGCCGCGCCTGTCGATGTCCTTAAAAAGTTCCGGATAGTCTTCCATGACTTTTGCAGGCACAAAAAAAGTAGCGGGTACATCCAGAGCCTTAAGAAGGGTAAGGATTCTTCTGACTGCGCAGTTGGGGCCGTAATTGCCCACTGAACTTCCGCGTAAGAAAAGGTTTCCTCCTTCAATCTGGCTTGCGCCGTTTTTCCAGATCGTGTCTCCGTCTACATCAAAACTTAACATGACGGCGCATTGCGCGCCGCCAGGCCAGTGAATTTTTTCAAAAGTTTCTGTCTCTTTCATGCATCCTCCTCGGAATTACAGAATTTTTTCCATAAAATGTTTTACACGCTCTGATTTGGGATGGTTGAAAAATTCTTCCGGGGGAGCATCCTCAATCAGATAGCCTTCATCCAAAAAGCAGATTCTGTCAGCCACTTCTCTGGCAAAACCCATCTCATGGGTCACAATCGCCATGGTGATTCCTGTGGTGGTAAGATCTTTGATTACGTCCAGAACTTCTTTTACCATTTCCGGGTCTAACGCGGATGTGGGTTCGTCAAAGAGAAGGACTTCCGGTTCCATAGCCAGCGCTCTTGCGATGGCAACGCGCTGCTTCTGGCCGCCGGAAAGGCGGCTGGGATACTGGTGGGCTTTTTCGGCAAGGCCAACCCGTTCCAGAAGCATCATGGCTTTTTGTTCCGCTTCTTTTCTGCCGACCTTGTTGGCCACCATGGGGGCATAGGTCATGTTTTTCAGGACGGTCATATTGTTAAAGAGATTAAAATGCTGAAAAACCATGCCTACGTTGCGGCGGATTTTGGCGATGTCCGTACCTTTGTCCAGTATATTGACATCTTTAATAAAGATAGCCCCTCCGGTAGGGCGTTCCAGCAGATTCATACAGCGAAGCAATGTGGATTTACCAGAACCTGAGGGTCCTAAAATACCGACGACTTCTCCTTTATGAATTTCCATGGATATATCTTTTAATACTTCCAGCCTGTCGAATTTTTTACTTACATGTTCAATCTTAATCACTGACGCGGACCCTCCTTTCCAGATAATTGCCCAGGGAAGTGAGCGCCATGACCAGTATGTAATAGACAAGAGCGGCCACGATAAAAGCTTCAAAAGCGCGGAAAGTCTTAGCCTGAATCAGGGAAGCCCAGCGCATGGTATCTGCCACGCCGATAACGGATACCATACTGGAATCTTTCAAAAGGGCGATACTTTCGTTGACCAGGGATGGCAATGTGTTTTTAAGGGCCTGGGGAAAGATAATGCCAAATAAAAGCCGCACCTTTGGAATACCAAGCGCCATGGCCGCCTCCCACTGTCCTCTGTCCACCGAAAGGATTCCGCCCCGGATGGATTCGGAAATATAAGCTGCGCTGTTTAAACCAAAGGTCAGTACACCTGCCTGAAGAGCGGTGATCTGGTAATTGCACAGCTGCGGGGTTGCATAGTAGATCAGCATCAGCTGCACAAGAAGCGGGGTGCCTCTGAAGATGGAGGTATAGATATCAGCCAGCATGGTCAGTGCTTTTACTTTGGAAATTTTCACCAGGGACAACAGGATTCCCAAAATAAATCCCAGGATGGTGGACAGGACGGTAAATTCCAGCGTGAGGGCAACCGCCTTTCCAAGCATGGGCAGATAATTAATTAAAGCGGAAAAATCAAGCATGGGATCTCCTTTGTTTTATGATTCGGTTGCCGCGTCCAGCGTTTTTAACATTTCTTCATATTGTGCAGTAGAATCTTCCCCGATATATTTTACAAGAATATCATGGAAAGTGCCGTCTTCCATCATCTCCGCCAGGATAGCATTGATCTGTTCCACATAGGAGGAGCCTTTTGGAAGCGCAATGGCAAAAGAGTCTTCCCGGGTGATGTCGCTTTCAATAATATGCATTTCCAGACCTTCATTTTCCTGTACAAAGACTGCCGCCTGCGTAGCGTCAAAGATACCGGCGTCACAGCGTCCGTTTAAAATGTCCTGGATGACAAGGGGGGTGCTGTCAAGTTCTGCGACTTCCGCGCCCTCTACCGACGCGGCAATTTCCGCGTAGCTGGTTCCCATGGAAACGCCGATTTTTTTGCCGACCAGAGTATCCAAGGTGTCGTAACCGCTGCCTTCTGCACAGATGATGGAGTTCATCGGATAGTAATAAGAATCTGTAAAGTCAAGGATTTCCAGTCTTTCCTGGGTGGGAGAGATGCCGGATACAATCAGGTCTGCGCGTCCGCTCTGCATGGTGGGCACGAGGGCGGAAAACTGCATATCCTGGATCTGAAGTTCCTTGCCTAATTTTTCGGCGATATAATTTGCCAGATCAATGTCGATTCCCACATAGTCTTCCGTGCTGTCAGCGATGGATTCAAAAGGCGGGAAGGTAGCGTTAATCGCCAGGACCCATGCATTGTCGTCACCTTCGGCTGCGGATTGTTCGTCGGAAGCAGGTGCGTCTGTCTCACTGTCGGGAGCGGCTTCCTGCGCGCCGGTTTCTGTTTCCGTTTCTGCCGCTGCGTCTGTGTCGGGGGTCTGATTCGCTGATCCGCACGCGGTCAGGGAAAGGGTCATAATAGCTGCCAGTAATACTGCTGTTTTTCTTTTCATAATCTTCATCCTCCTGATGATAGTTCGTTGAATTGTGCATTAAAAATGCGGGTAAGGGGGGTATGCTTTAGGGCTGGAACGAAGGTGCATACATACAAGGGTTTCTGCCAAGCAGACGCTTGCGGGGCCGGGGTCGATAACCGGCACCATAAGTTCGGCGGAAAGTTCCTCCGAAAGTCCCAGAAAACTTAAGCATCCCAGTATAAGGGCCTGGGCATCCGTATGTTCCAGTGCTCTTCGTCCGGCTTTCAGCAATTCTTTCTTGAGTTGTCTGCGGTGCTCTATGGGGTCTAGGTCCCGGGCATGGACCGGCTCATATCCGCAGATCCTGTCGGCGGCGAGTCCGGTGCGGGATAAAGATACCATTTTTTCCGGAATCCGGTTTTGATCAGCTGCCAGCAGAACGCCGTGGTAGGCGACGGCAGGCAGCAAAAGGTATGCGGCTTGTCCGGCTCCGACAACGGGGATGGAGACTGCCTGACGACAGGCTTCCATGACAGGATCGCTGAAACAATAAAGGATAACAGCGTCATATCCTTCCAGCTCGGCCCGTATGGCTATCTTAAGGATCTCCGGCCCGGCCCGTACCAGATCTACCAGAGAATCCAGGCTTACTTTTGTCTGTGTAAGGCATTCCATAGAAAGCTGCACGCGGTGCCTTGTATAATCTTCCAGAATCCGGCATCTTTGCTCCATCTGTTCTTCTGTCATGCCCCAATCCGGGTTGATGATCTTAAATTTCATAAAGCAAGTCCTTTTCTTCAGCGAATAGAGAGTTTTTCCAGTTCTTCCATATTGAGAATCTGTATATGGGAACGCTCCACATGGAGGATTCCCTTTTGCTTCATCTGCATCAGGGAGCGCGAAAGGGAAGGCCTAGTAATACCGAGAAAATCCGCCAGTTCTTCACGGTTCATCTTAAGCTCCACACAGCCCTTTTCATCCATCAGTTCCAGCATAAGAAGACCCAGTTTTGCTTCTACGGTGCTTCCTGACAGAATGCTTAATTTTTTCATCTGAGATACGCTGATGTCCGCCTGTACCCGGATCATATTTTTAATAAAAGATTTATGTATTTCACAGGATACAGAACAAAAATTAAACAAAAAGTCCCAGGAAATACATAGAACTTTACAGTCGGTTACGGCAATGGCATCATACCAGTAGGTTTCATCCGGCCCCACATGAATCAGTATGCCGAAAATCTCCTTTTCGTGAATCTCGCAGAAGATATTTCTGCGGCCCGAGGAATAATGCTTGGATGCTAAAAGCCTGCCTTCAAGCAGTACATAAATATATTTTACGTTTTCATTTTCCTGAAAAATCTGCTGGCCTTTTTCGTAATCTCTGAATACCGCGCCGGAACAGCGTAAAAGATACCGGATTTCTTCCTCATCCATATCTGCGAACAAGTCTATTTCTTTCAGATTCATATTCATGTCTCTTCCGTTCTCCTGACCGCTGCGGGCTGCCCTTTGCAGTGATGCTTTATTATAGCATCATTGCCCGGGAGATTCCGTAACATATGTTACCATCATGCAAAAGCATTCAAAAAAAGCGCATAATTATTCATCAAAACAGATCAGCAAAACTATATAACAGACTGTTCGAACTGTCAAAGGGGATTTTTGGCTTGTACATTCTGTAAAATAGTGCTAAGATAACAGGAATACGCCACAAAAAGGACAGAAAATAAATTTACGATAGGAGGAGCCGATGATGGAAGAGAACAAAATGGGAGTTATGCCTGTAAATAAATTGATTATTACCATGTCACTGCCGATCATGATTTCTATGCTGGTGCAGGCATTGTATAATATTGTGGACAGCATCTTTGTAGCTATGATAAACGAGAATGCTTTGACGGCCGTATCTATGGCCTTCCCTGTTCAAAACCTGATGATTGCAGTGGGGGCGGGTACTGGTGTCGGGGTTAATGCGTTGCTGGCGCGGTCTTTAGGTGCAAAGGATTATAAAAAAGTAAATAAGATCGCCACCAACGCGGTCTTTTTAGTGGCCGCAAGCTATCTGGCATTTTTGGTTATTGGGCTTTTTCTTGTAGAGCCGTTTTACAGAAGTCAAACAGACATAGGAGAGATTATCGTCTATGGAAAAGAGTATCTGACAATTTGCAGCTGTTTCTCTTTTGGCGTGTTTACCCAGGTGATGTTTGAACGGTTGCTGCAGGCTACGGGAAAAACCATCTATACCATGTTTACCCAGGGTACTGGAGCTATCGTAAATATTATCATGGACCCGATCCTGATCTTTGGACTTTTTGGCTTCCCCAGGATGGGTGTGGCAGGCGCGGCGGCGGCCACAGTCATCGGCCAGATTGTGGCGGGTATCTTGAGCGTATGGTGCAATCAGAAAGTAAATCATGAAGTGCATATAGAACTAAAGGGCGCGCGTCCAGACGGGGAGGTCATTCGGCAGATCTATGGGATTGGTATTCCGTCTATCATCATGCAGGCCATTGGTTCAATCATGGTCTATGGGATGAATCGGATTCTAATTACCTTTTCGTCCACTGCAACAGCAGTATTTGGTGTGTACTTTAAATTGCAAAGCTTTGTATTTATGCCTATTTTTGGATTGAATAACGGTGTGATTCCCATTATTGCCTATAATTATGGCGCCAGGAACAAAGATCGGGTGATGATGACAATCAGGCGCAGCATTGCCTATATTGT
This sequence comes from uncultured Lachnospiraceae bacterium, assembly GCA_910587495.1. Lineage (GTDB taxonomy): Bacteria > Bacillota > Clostridia > Lachnospirales > Lachnospiraceae > Hominiventricola. The sequence continues at coordinate 17,395 of CAJUMT010000013.1, forward strand.
TACCATTATGCTTTTAGGGCTTTTGGTATTTCAGGTGTTCCCGGGAACGCTTTTGCAGATGTTCAACGCTTCCGAAACTATGTTAAGGATTGGGATTCCGGCAATTCGTATTATCAGTCTGAGTTTTGTGCTGGCAGGTTTTTGTATTGGTTTAGGAAGTGTATTCCAGGCGCTGGGACGTTCGGTCTACAGTATGTTTGTATCTGTGGCAAGGCAGTTGGTTGTGCTTTTGCCGGTGGCCTGGTGGCTGTCGAGATTCGGGAATGTGGATCTGGTCTGGTGGTCAATTCCGGTGGCGGAGCTTATGTCATTGGCGATGTCCGTTTTCTTTTTCGTGAGAATCTATCGGACGATTATTTCGCAGATTAAATAAGCAAGTAGGAGGATATAGATGTGAATATATTTGCAACAATGGTACATTCGGTCTATGATTTCAAAGGGTATCAGGGATTTGTAAAGAACAGTTGGCCAAAAGTGCTTCTGTACGGACTGATTCTGGCCATACTTTCCATAATTCTTACTTTTGTTCTTCCGATGACGGCTGTGCTGACGCCGTTAGGAGGGCTGGATAATATAATGGAAGAAGAACTTCCGGATTTTACCTTTAGGAACGGAGAACTCTGGGTGGAAAAGCCGGTGGAATTTAAGCAGTATGACAGGCTTCAGGGCGGAATCTATCTGAACATTAATACAAAGCAGCCGCTTACGGAGGAAATATCCGATGTAGACTTGCTGGCTTATGACAGAGTGCTGGTTCTGGATGCCGAAAATGCGTTGATTAAAAACGGAAAAGACGTGATTCGCATATCTTACAGTGATATAAAACTGGGCGATCTGGATAAAGATATGGTTGTAAGGGAGATTCTTCCATATATACAAATCGGTATGTGGGCCGCGCTTATCCTGATCGGATGGTTTTCTTTGGTAGGATTCTTTTTGGGCGCGCTTTTTATGGCGGCGGTTGGAAGCCTTATGTCCTCTATATTGCGAATCCGGATGCCTTTTGGCAGCCTGTTTAAGCTCGCTGTCTATTCCAGGACGGCGCCCGTTTTGCTGAGCATATTGTATACATGGATTCCTGTGACGATTCCGTTTTTCTCGGTCATTAATTTTGGACTGTCCGCGTTCTACCTGTGGAAAGGCATCCAGGCTGTCGGGCAGGAGCCTTTCGAAGAGCAGGCCATATAGCTAAACAGGCGTTTTTCGTCAACAAAAAGTCCTTGACTTACCATATATACCTATGTTATAGTAGGGACGCGAATGGAAGTTTGGGCTTTTTTTTTATGCCTAAAAATTGGTGGTTTTTCGCAGGATCACCAAAGAAAAAGTATAAAAGCGAGGTGGAAAGTTGTGCGCGTAAGAATCACATTGGCATGTACAGAATGCAAACAGCGTAACTACAACATGACAAAAGAGAAGAAGCTTCATCCCGACAGAATGGAAACGAAGAAATACTGCCGTTTATGTAAGAAGCATACTCCTCATAAGGAGACAAAATAGCTCCACACTATAAGAACCGTAAAGGAAGTGACAAGATGGGGGAAACTAAGAAGGCCGAAAAGACAAGCTGGTACAAAGGAATGAAGGCCGAGTTTAAAAAGATTATCTGGCCGGATCAAAAATCACTTACAAGACAGACCATTGCAGTAGTCGGTACATCTGTTGCTTTGGCTCTTATCATCAAGATACTGGATATGGTCATGACCATCGGGATCGACGTCCTGGTGACGTTATAATTCAAGGAAAGGTGGTTTTATGTCAGAGGCAAACTGGTATGTAGTCCATACCTATTCAGGGTATGAGAAGAAGGTAGAAGCCAACATTAAGAAGACCATTGAAAACAGACACCTTGAAGAGCAGATTCTTGAAGTCAGGGTTCCCATGCAGGATGTGGTCGAGATGAAAGACGGCGCCAGCCGTCAGGTTCAGAAAAAGCTTTTTCCGGGTTATGTTCTGATTAATATGATCATGAACGATGATACCTGGTATGTGGTGCGTAACACCAGAGGCGTGACTGGATTCGTGGGACCTGGTTCCAAACCGGTTCCGCTCACGGAAGAAGAGATGAGACCGCTGGGGCTTCAGGAAGAGCATGTGCAGATCGATCTGGCAGAGGGCGACAGCGTGGTCGTTACCGGAGGCATATGGAAGGATACCGTCGGGGTTATCCAGGCCGTCAATGAGAACAAAGAGAGCGTGACGATCAATGTTGACCTGTTCGGCCGTGAAACGCCGGTAGAAATAAGTTTCACAGAAATCAGAAAAATGTAAACAGGTCTGTGGAAGACATAAATTCTGCAGATCGTGGGAGGGAGAATTACCCACAGGGCATAAACCCGCCATTACCACAATAGGAGGTGCCTTAGATTATGGCAAAAAAAGTTTCAGGTTATATCAAATTACAGATTCCTGCTGGAAAGGCAACACCAGCTCCGCCAGTAGGTCCGGCTCTTGGCCAGCACGGCGTGAATATCGTGCAGTTTACAAAAGAATTTAACGCGAGGACGGCAGACCAGGGAGATATGATCATTCCGGTTGTTATTACGGTATATGCTGACAGAAGCTTCAGTTTTATTACCAAGACTCCGCCGGCAGCAGTATTATTGAAAAAGGCATGCGGTTTAAAGACCGCTTCCGGTAATCCCAAGAGGGACAAAGTTGCTACTATTAAAAAATCCGAAGTTCAGAAAATTGCAGAATTAAAGATGCCTGACCTGACTGCAGGAAGTATGGAGGCAGCAATCAGCATGATCTCCGGTACTGCAAGAAGTATGGGTATCACCGTAGTAGACGACTAATCAGGGCTGTTGCCATCAGGTATGTGGGAGGGAAATTTACCCACAGGGAATAAACCCGCAACTACCACAAGGAGGTAAGAATTATGAAACATGGTAAGAAATATGTTGAGGCTTTAAAATCTTTTGATAAGCATAACTTGTTTGACAGGGACGAGGCGATCACCCTCGTAAAAAAATTATCCACCGCAAAATTTGACGAAACCATCGAGGCTCATATTCGTACCGGCTGCGATGGCCGTCATGCAGATCAGCAGATCCGCGGCGCGGTTGTACTTCCTCATGGAACCGGTAAACAGGTACGCGTTCTTGTATTTGCCAAGAGCGGAAAAGCAGAGGAAGCAGAAGCGGCAGGTGCAGAATTTGTCGGGGCGGAAGAACTGGTGCAGAAAATCCAGGGCGGCTGGCTTGACTTTGACGTAGTGGTTGCTACACCGGATATGATGGGTGTCGTAGGACGCCTGGGCCGTGTACTTGGTCCCAAAGGCCTGATGCCGAACCCGAAAGCCGGCACGGTAACCATGGATGTTGCTAAAGCGGTTAAGGATATTAAAGCAGGTAAGATTGAATACAGATTGGATAAAACAAATATTATCCATGTGCCGATCGGAAAAGCTTCTTTCACAGAAGAACAGTTAGCGGACAACTTCCAGACGCTTATGGATGCGATCAACAAAGCAAAACCGGCTGCCGTAAAAGGACAGTTCTTAAAGAGCATAACCATCGCCCCCACCATGGGACCGGGCGTAAAGGTAAATCCGGTAAGACTTGCCTGAAAGTGTTGACATCCGTTATAAATTGTGATATTTTGAATAAGTTGATATGACTGCCCGAAGACAGCAGGTGCTTGTAAAAGCGTAAGGTATGAAAACGCCTGCCGAGGAAAGCATTCGATTAAGAATGGCTTATAATCCCTCTGCGTCCGGCGCAGGGGGATTTTTGAGGTTGTCATCCAAAAATCTATAAGGAGGGAACCATTCATGGCAAAAGTTGAAATTAAACAACCGATCATCGATGAAATTTCTGCCAATTTGGAAGGCGCTGCCGGTGTTGTACTTGTAGATCACTGCGGTTTGACTGTGGAACAGGATACACAGCTTCGCCGCCAGATGAGAGCAGAAGGAATCGTATACAAGGTTTACAAAAACACAATGCTGAACTTTGCGATCAAAGGAACGGAGTTTGAGCCGCTTGAGAAACATCTTGAAGGACCGTCTGCAGTTGCGATTTCCAAGACAGACGCTACGGCGCCGGCAAGGATTGTCGCTAATTTCGCAAAGACCGCAGACAAGCTTGAAATCAAAGCGGGAATCGTGGAAGGTAAGTATTATGATGCCAAAGAGATGACGGCGATTGCGAATATCCCGTCCAGGGAAATTCTTCTTGGAAAGCTGCTTGGCAGCATGAACAGCCCGATCGCGAACCTGGCGCGTGTTTTAAGCCAGATTGCAGAGAACAAAGAGGCGTAAGAATAAAAAACATATACTATTATATTGGAGGTAAAGAAAATGGCAAAATTAACAACTGCAGAATTTATTGATGCAATCAAAGAGCTGACTGTATTAGAGTTAAATGAACTGGTAAAAGCCTGCGAGGAAGAGTTCGGCGTATCCGCAGCAGCAGGCGTTGTTGTAGCGGCAGCAGGCGGAGACGGCGCAGCAGCAGAGGAAGAGAAAGATTCCTTCGATGTAGAGCTGACAGAGGTTGGCCCGAACAAAGTTAAGGTTATTAAAGTGGTTCGTGAAGCAACCGGCCTTGGCTTAAAAGAGGCGAAAGAAGTTGTTGACGGCGCTCCGAAGGTAGTAAAAGAGGGTGCTTCCAAAGCAGAGGCTGAGGAACTTAAGACCAAACTTGAGGGCGAAGGCGCTAAAGTTACTCTTAAATAATCCGACTGTATTTTATGGGATACCGCTTATGCGGTATCCCTATTTTATTCCGCGGACAGGTGAATTTTTCTGGAAAATACAGAAAATAATGGTTGACATATTTAAAATGCTGTGCTAGCATGGAAAAATACGATATTATGGAGAGGTCTGCTTTATACCTTTCTGATATTTTATACTTAAAAATGCGACTATAATATATAAGGGGTGAAATGTCAATGGAAAAGAACCGTATCAAACCGATTAGATCAGGCAAGTCCAGCAGAATGAGCTATTCAAGGAAAAAAGAAGTGCTGGAAATGCCGAATCTGATCGAGGTCCAGAGGGATTCTTACCACTGGTTCTTAGAAGAAGGTCTCCGTGAGGCTTTTGCGGATATATCTCCGATCACGGATTACAGTGGAAAGTTAAGTCTGGAATTCACTGACTTTACACTGGATGAAAAGGGCGCGAAAGCTACCATCGAGGAATGCAAAGAGAGAGATACTACTTATGCTGCTCCTTTGAAAGTAAAGGTTCGTCTCTACAATAAAGAAACAGACGAGATCAACGAGCATGAAATCTTTATGGGAGATCTGCCTTTGATGACAGAGACCGGAACCTTTGTGATCAATGGGGCAGAGCGTGTAATTGTCAGCCAGTTGGTGCGCTCCCCCGGCATCTACTATGGCATTGACCACGATAAAGTAGGAAAACTTCTGTTTTCCTGTACGGTTATCCCCAACCGGGGCGCATGGCTGGAATATGAGACTGATTCCAATGATGTGTTCTATGTTCGCGTTGACAGAACCCGTAAAGTGCCGATTACTGTTCTGATCCGTGCTCTGGGCTATGGCACGAACCCGGAGATTTTGGAGTTATTCGGTGAAGAACCAAAGATCCTCGCTTCTCTTGCCAAAGATACAGCGGAAAGTTATCAGGAAGGACTCCTGGAGCTTTATAAGAAAATTCGGCCAGGTGAGCCACTGGCAGTAGAGAGTGCAGAAAGCCTGATTACAGGTATGTTTTTTGACCCCAGAAGATATGACCTGGCTAAAGTCGGGCGCTATAAATTTAACAAAAAACTGTCCTTCAGGAACCGGATTCGGGGCCGGGAACTGGCAGAGGACGTGGTGGATGCGTCCACCGGCGAGATTATCGCGGAAGTCGGCGTTAAGATAGATATAGAACTGGCAGACAGGTTGCAGGATTCGGCTGTTCCCTATGTATGGATCAAAGGGGATGAGCGTAATATTAAAGTGCTCTCCAACCGTATGGTAGATCTGAAAAAGTATGTAGACTGTGAGCCGAAAGAGCTGGGCATTAAGGAACTGGTATACTATCCTGTGCTTGAAAAGCTTATGGAAGAGAATCCGGATCTGGAAGAGTTAAAAGACGTGATCCGAAGAGAAGCCGGCGAGCTGGTGCCGAAACATATCACAAAAGATGATATCCTGGCTTCCATCAATTATAATATGCATCTGGAATACGGACTGGGCAATCAGGACGATATTGACCATTTGGGCAACCGGCGGATTCGTGCGGTTGGAGAACTGCTTCAGAATCAGTACCGCATCGGCCTTTCCCGTCTAGAACGGGTGGTGCGCGAGCGTATGACCACCCAGGATACTGAAGGAATTTTGCCTCAGTCTTTGATCAACATTAAGCCGGTGACTTCGGCGGTGAAGGAATTTTTCGGTTCTTCCCAGTTATCCCAGTTCATGGACCAGAATAACCCTCTGGGCGAGCTGACGCACAAGAGGCGTCTGTCCGCATTGGGGCCGGGAGGTTTGTCCCGTGATCGCGCGGGATTTGAGGTCCGCGACGTACACTATTCTCATTATGGAAGAATGTGCCCTATTGAGACTCCGGAGGGTCCCAACATCGGTTTGATCAACTCTTTGGCATGTTATGCCAGGATTAACGAGTATGGTTTTGTAGAAGCGCCATACCGTAAAATAGATAAAACGGACCCGCAGAATCCTCGTGTGACGGAAGAAGTTATCTATATGACTGCGGATGAGGAAGATAATTATCATGTAGCACAGGCGAATGAGGAACTGGACGCAGAAGGGCATTTTGTCCGCAATAACGTGTCCGGTCGTTATCGTGAGGAGACGCAGGAATATGAAAAGACCATGTTCGATTTTATGGACGTATCTCCGAAGATGGTGTTTTCAGTGGCGACAGCATTAATTCCGTTCCTGGAAAATGATGACGCTAACCGCGCGCTTATGGGTTCCAACATGCAGAGACAGGCGGTGCCGCTGATGCTGACAGAGGCTCCGGTTGTAGGTACGGGTATGGAGGAGAAAACGGCAGTAGATTCCGGTGTGTGTGTGATTGCTAAAAATTCCGGTATTGTTGAGCGCGCTGTGTCCAACGAGATTGTGGTGCGCCAGGAGAATGGTCTTCGCGACACCTATCATTTGACTAAATTTACAAGAAGCAATCAGAGCAACTGCTATAATCAGCGCCCTATCGTCTTTAAAGGTGACAAAGTGGAGGCCGGGCAGGTGATTGCCGACGGTCCGTCCACCTCTGACGGCGAGATCGCTTTGGGAAAGAACCCCCTGATCGGATTCATGACCTGGGAGGGTTACAATTACGAGGATGCCGTACTTTTAAGTGAAAGACTTGTAATGGAAGATGTGTATACATCTATTCACATTGAAGAATACGAAGCAGAATCCAGAGATACGAAATTAGGCCCGGAAGAAATTACCCGGGATGTGCCCGGCGTAGGTGACGACGCATTAAAAGACCTGGATAATCGCGGAATTATCCGTGTGGGCGCCGAAGTACGCGCCGGAGATATACTGGTTGGTAAAGTGACTCCGAAAGGAGAGACAGAGCTGACTGCGGAGGAACGGCTGCTTCGGGCGATTTTCGGCGAAAAAGCAAGAGAAGTGCGCGATACTTCCTTAAAAGTTCCTCATGGAGAATATGGTATTGTTGTAGATGCCAAAGTATTTACCCGGGAGAACGGGGATGAACTGTCTCCGGGTGTGAACCAGGCAGTCCGTATTTATATTGCTCAGAAAAGGAAAATTTCCGTTGGAGATAAGATGGCAGGACGTCATGGAAACAAGGGTGTGGTATCTCGTGTTCTTCCGGTGGAAGATATGCCGTTTTTGCCCAACGGAAGACCTTTGGATATTGTGTTAAATCCTCTGGGCGTGCCGTCGCGTATGAATATCGGACAGGTTTTGGAAATTCATTTAAGCCTTGCTGCTAAAGCACTGGGCTTTAATGTGGCAACGCCGGTCTTTGACGGCGCGAATGAGAACGATATCATGGATACTCTGGATCTGGCCAATGATTATGTCAATCTGGAATGGGAAGAGTTCAAAGCAAAACATGAGCAGGAATTACTTCCGGAAGTGCTGGATTATCTGTATGAGAACAGGGATCACAGAAAAGTTTGGAAAGGCGTACCCATTTCCAGAGACGGCAAAGTGCGCTTGAGAGACGGTCGCACCGGCGAGTATTTTGACAGCCCGGTCACGATCGGACACATGCATTACCTGAAACTGCATCATTTGGTGGACGATAAGATTCATGCCCGTTCCACAGGTCCGTATTCGCTGGTGACGCAACAGCCTTTGGGCGGAAAAGCACAATTCGGCGGCCAGCGTTTTGGCGAGATGGAGGTGTGGGCTTTGGAGGCGTATGGCGCGTCCTATACGCTTCAGGAGATCCTGACCGTCAAATCCGACGATGTGGTCGGTCGTGTAAAAACTTACGAAGCGATTATTAAGGGTGACAATATTCCGGAATCCGGTATTCCTGAGTCTTTTAAAGTGTTGTTAAAAGAACTGCAGTCTTTAGGACTGGATGTGCGCGTACTTCGGGATGACAATACCGAAGTGGAAATCATGGAGAACAGTGAGTATGCCGATGCGGATATCCGCTCGATTCTGGAAGGAGACAGCAGGCACTACAACAGCGACGAGAAGGAATCTTTCGGTTCCTTCGGATTCAGCAAGCAGGAGTTTGAAGGCGACGAGCTTGTGGATGTGGAAGAAGACTCCACAGAAGAGGAAAGTCCTATCGACCTGGAAGAAGAATTTGACAATTTTGAATAGGAGGTGCCGTTCATGCCGGAAACAACGAATAATGAAGCCTATCAGCCTATGACCTTTGACGCGATCAAGATCGGACTGGCGTCGCCAGAAACGATCCGCGGTTGGTCCAGAGGTGAGGTGAAAAAGCCGGAGACCATCAATTACAGGACTTTAAAGCCTGAAAAGGAAGGGTTGTTCTGCGAGCGGATCTTCGGACCCAGCAAAGACTGGGAATGCCACTGTGGAAAATATAAAAAGATCCGATATAAGGGCGTTGTCTGCGATCGCTGCGGAGTGGAAGTTACCAAGTCGAATGTGCGCCGGGAACGTATGGGACATATAGAACTGGCGGCTCCGGTATCCCATATCTGGTATTTCAAGGGGATTCCCAGCCGTATGGGGCTGATTCTTGACCTGTCGCCCAGGACGCTGGAGAAAGTGTTATACTTTGCGTCTTATATCGTGCTGGACCCGGGTAAAACAGAACTTTTGTACAAGCAGGTGCTTTCTGAGAAAGAGTACCAGGATATGCGGGAAAAGTACCCGGAACAGGATGCTTTCCGTGTGGGTATGGGCGCGGAGTCTGTCAAGGAACTTCTTAAAGCCATTGATCTTGAGAAAGAATCTGAAGAATTAAAAGCGGGACTTAAAAATGCCTCCGGGCAGAAGAGAGCCCGTATTATCAAAAGACTTGAAGTTGTGGAAGCTTTCCGCGGCTCTGGTAATAAACCGGAGTGGATGATTATGGACGCAATTCCGGTCATCCCGCCGGATCTGCGCCCCATGGTGCAGTTGGACGGAGGCCGTTTTGCTACCTCCGATTTAAATGATCTCTATAGAAGGATTATCAACCGTAATAATCGTCTGCAGAGACTTCTGGATCTGGGCGCACCAGATATTATTGTGCGAAATGAAAAGCGTATGCTTCAGGAGGCAGTAGATGCGCTGATCGATAACGGAAGAAGGGGACGTCCGGTCACTGGTCCGGGTAACCGCGCGCTTAAGTCTCTGTCTGATATGCTGAAAGGTAAATCAGGTCGTTTCCGTCAGAATCTTCTGGGTAAACGTGTAGACTATTCCGGCCGTTCTGTTATCGTTGTAGGGCCGGAGCTTAAGATCTATCAGTGCGGTCTGCCCAAGGAGATGGCGATCGAGCTGTTCAAGCCCTTTGTTATGAAAGAGCTGGTAGCCAACGGTTCTGCACACAATATTAAGAGCGCAAAAAAAATGGTTGAACGTCTGCAGACAGAAGTATGGGATGTACTGGAGGATGTAATTAAAGAGCATCCGGTTATGTTAAACCGTGCGCCTACGTTGCACAGGCTGGGCATCCAGGCGTTTGAGCCGATTCTGGTAGAGGGTAAGGCGATCAAGCTGCATCCGCTTGTATGTACTGCATTTAACGCGGACTTTGACGGTGACCAGATGGCAGTACACTTGCCTCTGTCCGTAGAAGCGCAGGCAGAGTGCCGTTTTCTGCTTTTGTCGCCCAACAACCTTTTAAAGCCTTCCGACGGAGGTCCGGTGGCCGTTCCTTCTCAGGATATGGTCCTTGGTATTTACTATCTGACGCAGGAAAGGCCTGGCGCAATCGGCGAAGGTAAATCCTTTAAGAATGTCAATGAAGCCATTCTGGCATATGAGAACGGGGCGCTCACCCTTCAGAGCCGCATTAAGGCAAGGGTTACGAGAAAGATGCCGGATGGAACTGTTTTAAGTAATATAGAAGAATCCACATTGGGACGTTTTCTTTTCAATGAGATACTGCCCCAGGACCTGGGATTTGTGGACCGCAGTATTCCGGGCAATGAGTTAAAACCGGAAGTGGATTTCCATGTGGGCAAAAAAGGATTAAAACAGATCCTGGAAAAAGTTATTAATACCCATGGGGCTACCCGGACAGCCGAGGTGCTGGATGATATCAAGTCCATGGGCTATAAATATTCCACCCGGGCAGCCATGACCGTATCGATCTCCGATATGACTGTGCCGCCTGAAAAGCCGGAGCTGATTAAAAAAGCCCAGGATACGGTGGACCGGATTACGCGCAATTATAAACGCGGTAAGATCACGGAAGAAGAGCGCTACAAGGAAGTAGTGGAGACCTGGAAAGAGACAGATGCGGTGCTGACCAAAGCGCTTCTGGAAGGCCTGGATAAATATAATAACATCTTTATGATGGCGGATTCCGGGGCCCGTGGTTCTGATAAGCAGATCAAGCAGCTTGCAGGTATGCGCGGACTGATGGCGGATACAACAGGACACACCATCGAACTTCCGATCAAATCAAACTTCCGTGAGGGCCTGGACGTATTGGAGTATTTCATGTCCGCCCACGGCGCCAGAAAAGGATTGTCTGATACGGCACTTCGTACGGCGGATTCCGGATACCTGACCAGGCGTCTGGTGGATGTATCCCAGGAACTGATCGTTCGTGAAGAAGACTGCAGCGAAGGAAAAGAGATTCCGGGAATGGAAGTCAGCGCGTTTACAGACGGAAAAGAGCTGATCGAATCCCTTCAGGAAAGAATTACAGGCCGTTTTGCCTGTGAAACCATCTGCGATAAAGAAGGAAATGTGCTTGTAAAAGAGAACCATATGATTACACCGAATCGTGCGGCTGCCATTATTAAATATGGTGTGGATAAAGACGGGAAACCGTTTGATAAAATCAAGATTCGTACGGCGCTTACCTGCCGTTCCCATATTGGTGTCTGTGCGAAATGTTATGGAGCCAACATGGCTACCGGTGAGGCGGTGCAGGTAGGCGAGACTGTAGGTATCATTGCGGCGCAGTCTATCGGTGAGCCGGGTACACAGCTTACGATGCGTACGTTCCATACAGGAGGCGTGGCAGGCGGCGATATCACCCAAGGTCTTCCCCGTGTGGAGGAGCTTTTTGAAGCCAGAAAACCGAAAGGACTTGCTATTGTTACAGAGATTGCCGGGACCGCTACGATTAACGATATGAAGAAAAAGCGGGAAATCGTTGTGAACAATCCGGAAACCGGAGAGGCGAAGACGTATCTGATTCCCTTTGACTCTCGTATCAAAATCGGAGATGGAAAATTCGTGGAAGCCGGCGATGCTTTGACAGAGGGAAGTATCAATCCTCATGATATCCTGAAAATCAAAGGCGTCCGAGCAGTACAGGATTATCTTCTGCAGGAAGTACAGCGTGTTTACAGGCTGCAGGGTGTGGAGATCAACGACAAGCATATCGAAATGATCGTACGCCAGATGCTGAAAAAAATCCGTATTGAGGATAATGGAGACAGTGAATTTCTCCCGGGTACGCGGGTGGATATCTTGGAGTTTGAGGATATGAATGAAAAGCTTCTGGAGGAAGGAAAGACGCCCGCAGATGGTAAACAGGTGCTTCTGGGCATCACTAAAGCTTCCCTGGCGACCAATTCATTCCTGTCCGCAGCATCTTTCCAGGAAACCACAAAGGTTCTGACCGAAGCCGCGATCAAGGGCAAGGTTGACCCGCTGATTGGTCTAAAGGAAAATGTCATTATTGGAAAACTGATTCCTGCAGGCACCGGTATGAAGATGTACCGGGACGTGAAGCTGAATACAGACGAAGATGAGAAGGAAACCGAGGACATAGAGGAAGAAGAAATATCTGATTTCCCCATCGAGGACGATGATTTGGAAGAAGAGATCGGCGACCTGGATGATGCGGAAGAAGAAATGAACGAAGAATTTGATGAAACTTTCGATGAAGAGGAAGATGAATTTTTTCCATCGGAAGATGAATAAAGACAGATGATGAGGGGCGTCTTAGGAAGGCGCTCCTTTATTTTTCCAAAAACCGCTTGACAAGCCGGAAACGCTTATATATAATAATCTAGCATGCGTGTTTCGGCACGCATGTATTTCAGTGAGCCTGAAAGAACAGCAGTCATCACTATAACATGCAGGAGGTGAAAGGAATGCCAACATTCAATCAGTTAGTAAGAAAAGGAAGACAGACATCTGTAAAGAAGTCCACTGCTCCGGCCCTTCAGAGAGGATTTAATTCTTTAAAGAAAAGGCCTATCGATGCATCTGCACCGCAGAAGCGCGGTGTATGTACTGCAGTGAAGACGGCGACGCCGAAGAAGCCTAATTCAGCGCTTCGTAAGATCGCCAGAGTTCGTCTTTCCAACGGAATCGAAGTAACCAGCTATATTCCGGGAGAAGGTCATAACCTTCAGGAGCACAGCGTGGTTTTGATCCGTGGAGGCAGGGTAAAAGACCTGCCGGGTACCAGATATCATATTGTTCGTGGTACACTGGATACCGCAGGAGTTGCCAAGAGGCGTCAGGCACGTTCCAAATACGGCGCGAAGAGACCGAAAGACGCTAAATAAACCGTTCCCTTCAGGGAATAAAAAGACAGAAAGTATCACAAACAGAACTATGATTGTTGGGCAGCGCCTATGCGCCGCCTTGTGCCAGGGGTCCCATGGACAAAGGACCTATGACTGCGGGTTTTTTATTTATATGCGCAGGAGTGCGTAAAGAGATTTGCTGCTTTGCAGCACGCACCCCGCGCGGCGGGCAGAGAAGAAGGTTCTTCCCTACCCGATGAATCAGGATGACCGGGCACGAACACAAGTAGAACGACACATGTGAGTACCTGTGATTTAATTATATGTTAAGGAGGGAAGTACCGTGCCACGTAAAGGACATACTCAGAAAAGAGACGTATTGGCGGATCCGCTGTACAATAATAAAGTGGTTACAAAGCTGATCAACAATATCATGTTAGACGGCAAGAAAGGTGTAGCACAGAAGATTGTGTATGGAGCATTTGCCAAAGTAGAAGCTAAGACCGAAAAACCGGCTTTAGAGGTATTTGAGGAGGCCATGAACAATATCATGCCTGTTCTCGAAGTAAAGGCAAGACGTATCGGTGGAGCAACTTACCAGGTACCGATCGAGGTAAGAGCGGATCGCCGTCAGGCGTTGGCACTGCGCTGGCTGACCATGTTTTCCCGCAAAAGAGGCGAGAAGACCATGGAAGAAAGACTTGCCAATGAGATCATGGATGCGGCGAATAATACCGGCGCAGCAGTGAAAAGAAAAGAAGATATGCATAAAATGGCAGAGGCCAACAAGGCATTCGCTCATTACAGGTTTTAATCAAGGAGGAAAATCCATTGGCTGGAAGAGAATATCCGTTGGAGAGAACCAGAAATATCGGAATTATGGCTCATATCGATGCGGGTAAGACTACATTGACCGAGCGTATTCTGTATTACA
>CAJUMT010000014.1 GCA_910587495.1 uncultured Lachnospiraceae bacterium
ACAGTTAACTCAGCCCAGGCACCCCTGCGGCACACAGAAGGTCCCGCTTAGTGCTGCTTTGTTCCCAACCTGACACGGTTCACAGGTTCCTGTTGCGCAGGACCCAAACATCAACGCCACTTATGCAGGGCAGCTTTCGACCGTCCGACCCGAGGCAGGATATCACTCCTACTATGGCGGATTGTAGGTACAGGGCGCCGCCAATTCCCCAGCTGCACGGAAATCTTATGACAAATTATAAATGTTTGTTCAGTATAGCTCTTTTTTTATTCTTTGTCAAGTTCCTGAGACTTTCGCTGATTACGAAGCTCACGAAAAAAATCTTTCAGCATGGAAGAACAAGTTTCCTCCAAAACGCCTTCTGTCAATTCTACTTGATGATTGAACTGGGGCACATTCAGAAGATTCATAACAGATCCGGCGCATCCCGCTTTGGGATTGCGGCTTCCTATGACAACCCTGGGAATCCTCGCCTGTACGATAGCTCCGGCGCACATTTGGCAGGGTTCCAACGTAATATACATGGTACACTCCTCCAGCCGCCAGTCGCCCAGTACACGACTGGCCTTTTTTATCGCCAGGAGCTCCGCATGAGCCAATGTATTCTTATCTGTATTTCTGCGGTTGTACGCTCTGGCAATGATCCGGTTTTTCTTTACAATCACACACCCAATAGGCACTTCTTTAAGCTTACAGGCTTTCTGCGCCTGTCGAATAGCTTCCTTCATATATTTCTCGTCTTCTGTCAGATACATCTTTTTATGTAGCGCTCCTCTCACAACTACCCAGCCGCGGACAGCCTATACACTTTTCCCCTCCCGGCGGATAAGGAATCAAACGGCTTATATTCACCGGGCCATCATCCCATCTGGCCACATAGTTTCTCTCTTCAGGCCGATTGATCCAAACGCCTCCCGTTTCGGATATGCCGACTCTTTTTCCCAATATATTGTCTGTATCCACGGTTCCCTGCCACTTTAAAATCCCATTCTGCGCTTTTAATTCTCCCAGGCAAAGTCCCACCATATAACCTCGCCGCCCGAAAAAAATATATGCTTTTCCGGGCATTTCTCCCTGACGGCAGAAACTTTTCAAATGAATCCCCAGACGGCAACTCTCTCCTCTTACTTCCAACTTTACAAATCCTGTGCTTTTTGTCTGCCTTCCATACTCATACGCATACAAATAAGCAATCTGGCGCCTGTAATCCTGCATAAATTTCTCCTTATGCGCATCCCTTGGCCATATTTTATGCCCGTCTTAGAAATGTTATGCAAGCGCGTCCGAAAGTCGGTTGGAAAATTCCGCGAACTGAGAAAGTGTCAGTGCCTCGCCCCTGACAGAAGCGGAGAGTTCCATATCTTCCAGTATCTTTACAGTGACTTCTTTGGGGACGCCAAGTCCCGGCGCATGGTTTAAACCATTTTGAAGCGTCTTTCTTCTCTGGTTAAAGGAAGCCCGGATCACCGTAAATAAAAGCCGCTCATCTTTTACTTTCACAGGAGGATCTTTATAGACGGACAAATTGACGACCGCCGACCCCACCTGCGGCCTAGGCATAAAGCAGTTCGCCGGCACGTTCGCCGCCACATAAGGCTTTGCATAGTACTGAACAGCCAGAGACAGCGCGCCGTAATCTTTCGTACCAGGCCCTGCCTGCATCCTGTCTGCCACTTCTTTCTGCACCATAACTGTAATGCTCTTTACCGGTACGCGCGTTTCAAAAATCCCCATTAAAATCGGCGTCGTGATATAATAAGGCAGGTTTGCCACGACCTTTACAGGTTCGCCTCCGTTCATCTCACAGACAAGCTGCTTTAAATCTGTCTTTAAAACATCGCCCTGAATAACTTTTACATTATCATAGTCTTTTAATGTATCCTGAAGGATGGGGATTAATGCATGGTCTATTTCAATTGCCGCCACCTGCCTGGCGGACGCAGCCAGATATTGCGTCATCGTACCGATCCCGGGGCCTATTTCCAGCACAAAATCTTCCGCAGAAATATCTGCAGCCTTTATGATCTTATCCAGCACATGGGTGTCAATGAGAAAATTCTGCCCGAACTTCTTTTGAAATACAAATTTATACTTATTTAAAACTTCAATAGTGTTTTGAGGGATTCCTAAGCCTGGCACAGGTTTTTTTACTTCATTCATCCCCTGTCCTCCCTGGAAAGGCCATAAAATGTCCGGGCATTTTCCTCAGTCACGCGGATCACTTCCTCTGCTGTCACTTTTTTTAACCTGGCTATTTCCTCCGCCACATATGACAGATGCCTGGAGTCATTACGTTTTCCGCGAAAAGGTTCCGGCGCAAGATACGGACAATCTGTTTCCAGCAAAAGACGCTCTAAAGGAGCTTCCTGTACAGTTTCTTTTAATCTTCTGGCGTTCTTAAAAGTTATGACTCCGCCAACCCCCAAGTAGTATCCCATTTTCAAATACTCCAAAGCCATCTCGGGGGAATAAGAATAGCAGTGGATTACTGCAAGACTACCGAAATCATGCTCCTGTTTTAAGATGTCCATAGTGTCCGCTGCCGCCTCACGGCTGTGAACTATAACCGGCATCTTAAGTTTTTTGGCAAGCCGCAGCTGGCGGATAAACCACTTTTTCTGGATTTCATGGTTTTCCTTATCCCAATAATAATCAAGCCCTGTCTCTCCCACAGCCACAATTTTCTTTTGTCTACATTGTTCTTCCAGCCACGCGAAATGTTCATCATTTAATTCTCCCACTTCATCCGGGTGGACGCCTGCCGCACCATAGATAAAGGAATATTCCTTTGTAAGTCTGACTGTATTTTCCGTACTTTTAAGACTGGCGCCTACGTTTACTACCGTTCCCACATTATGTTCTTTTAAAGATGCCAGCAGTTCTTCCCTGTCGGCATCAAATGCCTGGTCATCGTAATGCGCATGGCTGTCAAATATCATATAAACGCTCCCATTCTGCAATTTTTGATAACAGTATAGCTGTTTTGCAGATACAATGCAACCTTTTACATCACAATAAAACCTCATACTCCACACTGGCAAAGGTAATATGCATCCCATTCTGTAACGGAAACAATTCATAAGGATTCAACTGCATCTGATCTGCCCAGGTTCCATTTGTAGAATTCAGGTCTTCCAGAAAATAGGCCGTATCGTCAAAATAAATACGGGCATGTATTCGACTAACTGTAGATGCAGGGATGCATCCGTCCACACTTTCTTTCATTTTTCCAATCAGAAAGTTTCCGTCGTTAATCTGAACCTGTAGATCCGGATATTCCTCATCCAGGCATTTAAGAAGCAGACAATCTCTTGCCGACTTTTGAAGGCAGGCCGTCTCTAATACAGGCGCCGATTCCGATTCTTCACGGATAAATAGCGCGGAACTATGTCCGGCCATTTCGGTTTCAGTCACATATTCTTCCAGATGATTCCTGACAGGTTTCTTTTTAAAAAAATTCCGCCAGCTTCCTGTCTTTTGAAGCACCTCTTCCTGCACAGATACAGCGGGGGCGGAAGACAAACGTGGCACTTCCGGCTTTGGCTCTGGTTTTGCGTGTTTTTGTAAAATTTCTGTCAGGCTGAAGTTTGGCTCCAACGCACTTTGATACAGCTCATATCCAAATTCAATCCCCGCCATATCGCTTTTGTCCAGTTTACCCAGAAGATACTCCGCCAGTTCCAAGAAAGAATCCCGAATGGATTTTTCATAACCTGGATAATAGCACAGATATAATTTTTCAGATCTGGTGCGCAGATATATAGACTCCGGCTTTAGGACCAGATGTCCCGGTTCTAAAAGATACTCCTGTGCTGCTTCTAAAATCCGCAAAAGTTCTTTTAAAAATTCTTTCAGCTGGCTGCACTTTAATTTCCTGCGCTCATACAAAAGCTCCATGCTCTGATACCCGGTAATCTCATAATAATATTCTGTCAAAGTTTCATGTTTCTGGCTGACACAAGGCAAAAATCCATAGATACGGTTCTCTGTGATCATTCTGACTTCATGCGTCTCCTTTTTTGTTCCTTCATCGGTCAATATCATATAGTTGCTGTTTAAGTCTCTCTTATAATGTATCTCCATCGCTTTCCCCTCCTCTGTTCCTGAGCCACCTGCTTCTGCGTATCATTTCACATGGCTTTATC
The DNA here is from genome assembly GCA_910587495.1 of uncultured Lachnospiraceae bacterium. GTDB lineage: Bacteria > Bacillota > Clostridia > Lachnospirales > Lachnospiraceae > Hominiventricola. The sequence continues at coordinate 4,146 of CAJUMT010000014.1, forward strand.
CGATACAACTTCTGCTTTATACTGATCTGCTCTGTCGGAAATGCGCCTCCTGTGCCGGATAAACTTACCGTCAAACTTACCGGATCTGCCTGTACATTAATCTCTTCTTCTTCAAGCCATAAAAGATATCCGGATAATTTTTCTGTCAGATCCTTTTTTACCTCTTCTTCTATTTGCCTGTCTGTCCGGCTGACAGGATAGATACCTTTGATTCCTGTCTGAAGCATCATATGAAAACAGACTGTATAGTCATGGACATATAAAGTCAAAAAAAACAGGCAGACAAACAACAGGCAAAAACCCGGCATTAACAAAGAAGCTTCCAATACAAATCTTCCCTTTTTCTTCATATCCATTCCCCGATTATATAGGCCACTGTCAGAAACGGAACCAGGGGCAACTCTTTTTGACGAAAGCAAAGTCCATAGAGCATTCCAAGCCCTATGCCTAAAAGCAGCATATACAAAAGTTTTAAAAGAGGCATCCACATTCCAAGCGCAAGCAAAAGCCATCCGTCGCCATAGCCAATCTGCTCCCGGCTTATAAATCCTGCTGCCAAAATTAAAAGTCCCGGTCCCCATTGAGGCGCATATCCTTCGCGCAACGCCGGAAGTATCCCGCTGCACCCAAGTTCCAGAATCACCAAAAGGGATAACTGCCTCTCCTTAATATCTTCTACGGATAAGAAAAGCATATGTCCCAGCACCCAAAATCGACCCATCCTAGCCGCACCGGGAACATAAGCGGCGTCCCCCGACTTTTGACAAAGGAACCGCCATTACCGTTCGCTTGAGACCCTTACAATTTCTTATACTGTGATAGCTGTTCCCATAGTCGGTAATATATACCACGTTGCCAGACCACCCGCTGCGTATACAGTACTCGCAGGGTGCATATTTCCCGCCGGACTGATTTCTGGCTCCTTCCAATAAACTGTAAGGAAGCTGCCGAATGGACAGTCTTAAATAAGTGCAGTCTCTGCTCCTATGGTAAACTTTACCTTCCGGCGTGATAAAAACAATTTCGTCTGACTGCCCTGTACGAAATGATTCCCCTGTATAACCGACCCACGCGCGGACTATCGCCTTTCTGACAGACCTGCCGCCCCCAAAGGAATTTCCCATGAAAGAAAAAGCGGCATGGTCACTCCCATAAAGCCGCACATATGGGTCCGTCGCCTCCGAAGCGACCGTAACTGCCAAAAGCTGCGCCCGCTCCATAAGATTTCTGCTTTCCCTGGCTTGTATGGCAGTAAAAGAAAAAAGCCATAAAAGTGATGCGACAGCACACAAAAGAAAGGGAAGCGCCAGCGAAGCTTCCAATGTCATGCTTCCTTTAGAACGGACGCAAAAGGAAGTCCTTCCGCTTTTTGATCCGCGGGGTATCTGGAGTTTTTTCTTTATTTTTTCCCGGCAGCAGAAGGACATCCTTCTATGCCCCTTTTTCGTCCTACTCATATCCGTAACTCCTCTCTAAGTAAATTTCAGGCAGCCAGATCCGTGTATTTATGCGCTCCACACAATGATCCATATGAATATGACTGCATCCCTCTATCTGTCTTATTTCTCCTTCAATCACATCCAGCGCTCTCATAGATAAAGTCTGAACGGACTGTAACATGAGAAAAATGCGAAGGCAGGTCTCATAACTAATGCCTTTTTGCGTCTTCTTTGGCGTATCAAATTGCCCGGGATGACTTAAGGCAGATAAAAGCTTCACCAAAGGCACTTGCCAGTCTTCCGTTTTCTTTATAGCTGACAATTCATAACCGCCCAAAAGCTGCCGCACCTCCACCAGACTCTCCCCGTAAGCCCAGCCAATCAAAATCAGATGTTTCAAACCTTCAATCAAAGCCGGATTCCCCGTGATCCCTGCCAGAAGATTTGCCAAAGTCTCCGCCTGACCGCTTAGTTCCTGATGAGAAAGTAAAAAGATATAGTTTGCCCCTTCCCGCATCAGCAAAAGCTCTTTGATCACCTTATCCAGGTTCTCCCTGTCAGACCGTTTTCCCGCAATTACATATTCCAGTTGATAATCAAAATATTTATTTTGCCTCTTTCCCGGCAGCATCTCTTCCGCATTGTCTAAATAGGCACACAAATAACTGACAAGCCACTGTTTTTGAAGAAGTTTCCCTTCTGTGCCGTCCGACTGCCCTACGCCTTCAGACAGCGTTCTGTGGGAAGGTGCCAGACTTAGATCCGCCGCTTTGGACGATACTTTAAAACTTCCGGGGATGGCTTTTGATAAAGTAAAACTGTCTGAAAGTCCGTCCCATTCCATGGCTTCTGCTCCCACTTCATCTTTTTCATCTTCATAATTCCTCACAGAGCCTTCATAGTTTTTTTGATCCTGTAAAAACTTCTTCGAGTTGCTTTGTGCGTTTTTTTCGAAAATTTCCTGTAAAACCCAGTCCTCAGCCAGAGAAGCTCCCGTCTTCTCTTTCATAACCCGAATTGCCTGTCTGGCAAACACGGCTCCCGAATCATCCGTGGCTCGCTCCAGGCCGTCTATATCCACCCCTTCCAGTTTTAGATTATATAAGGTTTTACCAGAAGCACTTGTAATGTTTTGGTCAACAAACTTCCACAAGTGGCTGCACAACTCGTCAACCTGTTCTCTGCCGCTTCCAAAAGATGTATCCAGATAAAACAGATCATACCGTTCCAGAAGATGCGGTTCATATTCGGAGAAAAGAGAAAACAGCCCTGCCTGGGACACCTGCTCCGCCTGCTGCCTTCTCTGCTGCTTTTGCACAGATTGCAGGCAAACCAAATACAAACTTAAGAATACCAGGAACATAAGCGACAGCCAGACAGTAATCTGCCCTTTTCCTTTCTTAAATACTATTTGTCTGAGTGACAATCTTTTGAAAAATGTCATTTACAACCCCTGTAATCTTCGTTTTAAAAATAATGACAAGGCCGATTAATACTGCAATAATCAGAATAACCTCCACCACCGCCATTCCGCTTTCATCGTCTCTAAAATCTCTCCAGAAATCTACTGTATTCATCTTTATTCTCCTTCTTATTTTTACATTTGAAAAGACGCTACCGCCGGATACATAAGCAGGATCAATATTGTAAGAAGCATCATTACCATAGGCAAAAGAAGTTTGCTTTCACATTCTTCCCCTATCTTTTTTGCCATAGCTTTACGGTCTTCGAAAGCCTCCCTTGCTTCTTCCAAAAGAATATCCGACAAATTCTTTGTCCCCTTACGAAGATTTTGCCCAAGAAGCGTACCAAGTTTCAAATAGGCAGGTATGTGGCATCTGCTGCCGAACCTCTCGTAAGCCAGCGCCTCTGATACGCCGCTTTGCATTTCGTACAAAGTGACACACATCTCCTCATAGGCCGGTCGGTTTCGTACTGCCGCGCTTTTATCTTCGTAATTCACGACTATCCGCTCCCAGGCTTTTCTTGTGCTGATACCGGCTCCCATATAAAGACTTAAACGGCTGACGATCTCAGAATAATCCATCTTCATACTCCGTTCCCTTTCTTCTTTTTTCGTCTGTTCCTCCTGCTTCTGCCCTGCCACCATTGCCACAAGCACAACTGCCGTCAGTCCCAGCATCCACATCCAGCGATTATCTTCTTTTAGACGCCAGGATATGGGTATCCCTTTTATAGTATCTGGGAGTTTCAGTTCTTCCCCTGCATCTTCCTGAACTTTCTCAATCTCATACGCCAGCGCCTGAAGCATTTGTCTCTCATCCAGTTCATTAGGCGGGCATACTATAACTTCTCTCTCCCACAGTCGTTCCACACCCTGAAAGGATAAAGATGCCTGCACTTTTACAGGCGTTGCCTTCGCAAGCCGTATACTGTTCACAGTTCCGTCCGGATCTATGTGCTCCCACGGGCTTAGATACCACTGAAGCGCTACTTGCGTATCAGGGTAAATAGAAGGCATCCGTACGTCCTTTTCAATATGCGCAAGATCTATATTTCCATTCAAAAACAAACCTTCCATCCCTTCTTCCGCTTCATCCAGCACAGACTGAATCTCTTCTTCCTCATAAGACTGCTCTAAAAGTTTCACTGTAAAAGGATAATTCTCTCCCTCTATTTCCACCCTTACTTTCTGATCCAGAGTACCCGTTCCTCCCGGCGGTCTGGTAAGACGCTGTATGGGCACACTGTCTTGCATGCCGGACAAAAGGCAAAACAAAGTTAAAATTCCTCCGACTGCCGACGTCAGATATAATCTGGTCTTAAATCTCAAACTGCACCATCCTTTTTGCCACCAGGTACGCTGCCAAATATATAAAAAGGCATACGGTCGCCACGACAGCTCCTACAACATTATGATAAAGCCCCTTTAAAAAATCCCCTGAACCGACTCTTACATATAAAAGCACCGCCGCTGGCATAACCGTCATAATCTTCTGCTCATACAGTTTGGAAGAAAGAAAAGTCTCTATCTCCCGTCTAGTATCCATAATCTCTGCCATTCTGGAAGCTGTGCTTCGTATCACCCCATTTAGACTTCCTCCGCTGGCTCGCGCTATGCAAAATACTTCCACAAAACTTTTAACCTCATCAAAAGGATGTTTCTTTGCCAGTTCCATAAAGAGTGTCTCAGGGCTTAGATTATTCTCTGCTTTAGCCAGCATATCTTTTAATTCTACCAACATGATACCGCCTTTCGGAAACATCAAGGTAAGCTCTTTGTAAGACTGCCCCAACGCATTTTCCACAGAATAACCGGCTGCCAATGAAGAAGACAAAAGAAGAATCCACTCTCTGAACATCTTAAGAAACAGATCTTTTTTCTTCTGCTCTCTTGCAGCGGCACGTTCTTTATGCCAAAGTAATATAAATGGTGATAAAAGCGGAACCGCATAAAAAGAATCATAGAACAGCCACGAAAAAAACAGTACTACAAGGATGCCCTGTAGAAAATCCGTCAGCATCTCCCCTTTATCCTGCCAAAATACCGGCACGCCGAAACTTTCCAATGTTTTTCATCTCCCCCGTTTTTTCCTGTACCCCGCAAATTTTGCCGGATACTTCTCCGGTTTCCCGGAAGAGAAACAGGGAGTTTAACGCTACCTGGTCCTCTTCCATACCGGTCACTTCTGTGATTTCTAAAAGTCTGCGGCTTCGGTCCCGCAGTCTTCCCAGATAAACGATCAGGTCAATGCCGGAGGCAATCTGCCTCCGTATGGCCTGTAAAGGCAATTCCATTCCCATAAGAACCATGGTCTCCAGGCGACCGATCGTATCATGCGTACTGTTGGCATGGCAAGTGCTGAAACTTCCGTCATGCCCGGTATTTAAGCAGGTCAGAAGCTCAAAGGTTTCGGCTCCCCTTACTTCTCCTACGATAATACGGGTTGGCCGCATTCGCAAAGATGCCCGGATCAGATCCCGGATTGTGATCTCCCGGCAATCCTCCACACCGGCAGCCCGAGTCTCCAAACGTACCAAATTCTGCACATTTTGAATTTGAAGCTCCGCGGTGTCCTCAATGACTACCACCCGCTCATCCGACGGGATGTATTCCGAAAGCGCATTTAAAAAGGTTGTCTTTCCTGAGCCTGTCCCTCCCGCCACCAGGATGGAATATCCTGAACGCACCGCGTCTTTTAGAAAAAGCGCTTCCTCCTTAGAAAGGCTCTCCAGTTCCAACAGCCGCTCCATGGTTATGGGCTTTTCAGGAAATCTTCGTATTGTGATAATCGGCCCATTGACTGCGACGGGAGGTAATACCACATGTACTCTGTCTCCGCTTTCCAGTCTTGCATCCACGATGGGCTGGGATTCATTAACCACCCGGTTGCAGGCTCCTATCATCTGCTGAATAATATCCAGAATCCGTTCTTTGGAATGAAAATTCTTCTCCCAGCGCTTTAATACTCCATCCTTCTCAAGAAAAATACCATCCATACCGTTGACCATAATTTCGGTCACGCCTGGTTCTTCCAAAAGCTCCTGAAGCACATCCATCTTTCGCAAAGCGTGAAAAAGTTCTTTTTTCAGTCTACATTTCTCGTTTAGCGACAGACGGTGTTCTTTTCCGTAAGCGAGCACCACCTGGTCGATCAGTTCCTGCATTTCATCGTCACTTACTTCCCGGCTTAAATCTACCCGCTCAAGGACCTGATTTTTCAACTTCAGAAAGCTGTCAGAATCCTCTGTTACCTGTTCCATGGCCCCTCCTATTCCTGCAGCAGGCCACGGACATACATGCCCATCTCCTGCTGCGGCAACATAGAAAAGTCACCTTCACTGCCAAATTCTTCTTCACAATCAGGCAATTCAAGCATTTGCAGTTTTTCCAAAATATCCATTCCGTCTAAAATCTGGATGTATTTCTGCCACTGACTAGTCTTCCCCTGTGAAAGCATGTCCTGTCTGGTAGGTACATAGATCCCGTCGCACTGACGCAAAAGGTCCATCTCATGGCCAGTCATGCTGCCAAGATCCAATATGATAAAATCATACGAACTCTGAGTACGAATCAAATACAACAGGCGCTGCCACTCTTCCGTCGTAATCTGGCTAAGATCTGTATAGGAGTCACAAGGAGGCACATAGTCCATCTGGCCGATTTTTTGGACTATACTGTTCAGACGATAGAGAAACGGTGTTTTTTGTTGTCTAAGATAATAAATCAAATCCGATAAGTTCCAATGACTTCCGCCCAGAATCTCGGCAAATCCGGAGCATTCCTCCAGATTGAGATATAAAACATTCCGGTCCTCTGCGAGGATCTGCCCTAATGCCAGGGCAAACTTATTCTTACTGATTCCACCTGACGGGGAATATACCCCTATGACTCTGTTGTCTTTATGTACCTCTGTATAGCATTCCTCATCCGTTTCCTGCTCAGAATAATAGTACATAATTTCCCGCAGAATGTTCTCCGCAGACTGGTACTTATATACGGCTGGATACGCACTAAGTTCCTTTGGAAGGCTTCCTTCTGAAAGAATGATTACGCACTCTCTGCGAATTGCATCTTTGCAGTCTTTATAGTTTTCCGCCGACAAAAGCAAAACCTCGGCTTCTTCCTCCAAAAGGGCTTTTTTAAGCTGCTCGCTCTCTGTGCATGTCCTCACCTGGAACAGACGACTTTTCTTTAGATTAACATACTGTCTGAAAGCATCCATATAGGATGCGTCAGAATCCGCAATCCATAATCTAGTGCTTTTCACAATAACCTCCAGCAACACAAAACTTATGTTTCCTATGCTGCAATTTCTTCATGGAATCTGGCTCAGAAATACATGTTGAGCCTATGGCGAATGCCAATTTCTGATAAGCGCTTATCACGATTTCATTATAGACAATGACTTTTCAGTTGTCTATGCTATTTACAGTTTGTTCACAAATTTTGGTCAATGTCTACAAAAAATGAAAAGCGGCAATAGCGTAAAGCAGCGAAACCCCGCTAAATCCCAGTGTTCCGGATGTCAAAAGACTGCACAAATTAATTCCTACCATGCAGGGAATGCCCCATGTATCCAGGAGAAGGTTGATCCCGTAGATGGCAATTCCTCCCATCACCATACGCAGGCAAAAATTCAAAAAAAATTCAATCTTATTTTTGACTGTGACCATAAAGAGTACAAGTATGCAGGCGCCTGCAATTGCGAGAATTCCTGTCTGTTTCTCCATTTTATTGCCCCTCCTCATGGTTTACTATATGAAAACTGCTGAAAAATATTACCGTTTTCGTATAATTTTACCATTGTCCGACTATACTGATATTAACAAATTTCTCCAGAACAGGAAGGAAGAGGCAGATGAAACAGACGGGAACCAACGTAAACGCAGATCCGCGCAGGCAGCAGCTTTTGGAAGATATTAAAAAGACCAAATCCGCGCTGGATTGTGCTTACTCAAATTTTGAGAATGTAGTCGATCCTGACCTGGTCGATTGTTCCATCTATGAATTAAAAGCCGTACAAATGCGTTATCGATTCCTGCTCAGACAGGCGGAACTGCTAGATTCGCTCTCCTAAGCGCCTGCAAAAAACCCGAAGGCAGATACGGCCATCCCGCCGTACATGCCTTCGGGTTTTTATTACATCTTTTTTAAAAATTTTGCCAGGTCGTCATCACTTCCCATGACTAGCATATGATCTTCAGCGCGAAAACAATAATCCGCGTCCGGCATGATCATATTCCCCGCCGGGCCTCGAATACCCAGGATACTTACGCCATAATTCACACGAACATTCAGGTTTCTGATGCTCTTACCCACCCATTCTCTCACAGGCAGCACCTCATAAATTCCATAATCTCCCAGATCCACAAAATCAAACACATGATTGGCGCTGGATTTTTTGGCGATCTTTTCCGCCATATCCCGCTCAGGATAGACCACCTCATCCGCACCGTTTCTCAAAAGAAATTTGGCCTGGACATCCGTACTGGCACGACTTATAACCCAGTTCGCCCCCAACTCCTTTAGAAGGCTGGTGATCTCCAGGCTGTTCTGGAAGCTTCCTCCGATACAGACAAAACACATATCAAAATTTCTGATTCCCAGTTCTTCCAGTACTTCAGATCTTGTGCAGTCGCCGATCTTTGCACTGGTAACTAAAGGAAGCGCCGGGCGCAGGTTCTCTTCATCTTCATCCACCGCCAGAATCTCATTGCCCAGTTTAGACAGTTCTTTACACAGATATTGGCCAAACCGGCCCATTCCGATCACTAAAAATGACTTCATATTTCCTATCTCCTCTATCCGATATTAATCCGTTCCATAGGCTGACGCAGACCGGATTGCCGACGTTTGTCCGTAAAGGTCAGGGCAAAGGACAGACTGCCGATCCTGCCGCAGTACATAAGAAGTATAATTACGACTTTTGAGACAACGCTTAAGTCTCTGGTGATGCCGGTACTCATACCCACCGTATCCACTGCGGAGAAGGTTTCCAAAAGTACATCCGCAAGCGGCAGGTTATCTACAGCACATATAATAAAAGAACCTAGCACTGCCATGGACAAAGTCAGAGTAAATACAATTGCCGCTTTCTCAATCAGCTTATCTTCCAGTCTCCTGCCGTATACATTCACGCCATCCGTGTGTCGAATCATGGATACAATATAGAGTAACAGCACCATAATGGTAGTCGTTTTCACACCGCCCGCCGTGGAGCCGGGATTTCCTCCGATCAACATAAGAATTAACGTAAGAAGTTTTCCCGCATCCGAAAGTCCTGCTACATCTGTAGTATTAAAACCTGCGGTTCTTGGGGTCACAGCCGCAAAAAACGCTGCCAGACACTTTCCAGAACCATCCAGTTCTTTTAGTACGCCGTCGCTTTCCAGAAGCAAAAACAGGGCTGTGGGCACCACTAACAGCACAATTAATGCTGTCAATACCATCTTTGCGTGCAGAGAATATCTGGAAAAATTCAGGCGATTCACACTTATATCTTTCCAAACCACAAATCCCAGCCCGCCGATCAGAATCAGTCCCGCTGCTGTCATACTGACCAAATAGTCCTGGGCATAACGGCTGAGAGACGAATAGGCTTCAAAACGCCCCATCAGGTCAAACCCCGCATTACAAAAAGCGGATATGGAATGAAAAATACTGTAATAAATTCCTTCCAGAAGCCCAAATTCCGGAATAAATCGTATGGCAAACAAAAGCGCCCCCAAACCTTCTGTCAAAAATGTTCCTTTCAGAATCAGTTTGGCCAGACGCACAATCCCTCCGATCTGCAGTGCATTCACGCTGTCTTTTAGAAGGCCTCTGTCCGCAAGTCCGATTTTCTTCCCCATCATCAGGAAGATTGACACGCCAATGGTCACAAATCCAAGCCCTCCCACTTGAATCATAAGCAGTATGATAAGCTGTCCAAACAGACTCCAGTGCTGATAAGTATCCACCACCACCAGTCCCGTTACACAGGTGGCGCTCGCCGCCGTAAACATTGCTGAAAGAAAATCTGTCCCCTTTCCTTCCCTGCATGAGACAGGCAGCATCAAAAGAAATGTCCCGCACAGAATAATAACCAGAAAGCCCACCGCAATCCACTGTGTGCCCGTCAGGCGGCTTCTAAGCTTTGCAAACATGACTGTCCTCCATTGTATTTTGCTATAGTATACCCTCTTTTCTTCGGAAAGTCAAAAAGACAGAGGCTCAAGTAATGCAAAAGCCTCTGTCCAAAATAAATCTTTAATTTATAAAAGTTCTGCGATTCCGTCTGCCATTGCTGTCAGGATAATGCAGCAGGAAGTAGCGCCTGCGTCCAAAACGCCTCTGGAACGCTCTCCAAGACGGCTGGAACGTCCAAATTTCGCCACCATGTCTTTGGTTGAATCACGGCCTTTAGCAGCTGCTTCTTTCATCTCTTCCAATGCGGCTTTAAAGTCTTTTCCGTCTTCTGCGGCAGCTTTCAGCACATCAACAGAAGGAGATAAAGTATCTACCAGTGTCTTATCGCCGACTTTCGCGTCCACGATCTCACAAAGACCCGAAAGGCCAGCCGCCAGCATATTTGCCAGCTCTGCAACGCCAATCTCTTCTAAGTCTTCCCCTGCTTCCGCCATATCCATCAGGATCGTACCATAGATCGGTCCCATAGAACCGCCAATCTCATTTAACAGAATCGTGCCCAGTTCGTCCAGACCCTCTGTGAAAGTGAAATCCTCGTCTTTAAAGCGCTCTTCAAAGACGCTGAATCCTTTGTTCATGTTCATACCGTGGTCGCCGTCGCCGATCAAACCGTCTACTTCTCCAAGATATGCTTTATTATCCTGGATTCCTTTTACCATTTTTAACAGAATCGGTTTCCCATCTGCGTTTTTAAATGTAGCCATATCTGTTTAACCTCCTTGAGTAGACTATCAGAACTGTTTTAAGCCCATGCTTTCTGCCGGCATATCAATCAGCTCTTTTAATTCGTCATCCAGCTTCATGATGGTCAAAGTTGCGCCCATCATTTCCAGAGATGTGAAATAATTTCCCACATATGCTTTATGGGTCTTGATTCCTTTTTCTGTCAGAAGTTTATCGATCTCATCATACAGCACATAGAGTTCCATAACAGGTGTTGCCCCCAAACCGGATACAAGCACCACTACCTCATCTCCTGCCTCAAAAGGATAATCCGGAACAACTACGTCCACCATCCTTTTTGCCATTTTCTCCGCGCTTTCAAGCTCGCATACTTCGATGCCCGGCTCGCCGTGATGCCCAATGCCTACTTCCATAGTTCCGTCTTTGATCTCAAAGTTCGGACGTCCTACTGCCGGGAGCGTACAGGGACTTAAACCGATTCCTACGGAGCGGGTATTGTCTATGGCTTTCTGAGCCGCTGCAATGACTTCATCCAGATCTCCGCCTTTGGCTGCCTTTGCGCCTCCTACTTTCCACATAAGGACTTCGCCTGCCACACCGCGGCGTTTTTCACGCTCAGTCTTAGGAGCAGATGCCACATCGTCATTGGCTACAACTGTCTTTACGGTAATCCCGGCTTTCTTTGCCTGTTTCACAGCCATCTTCACATTCATATTATCTCCGGAGTAGTTACCGTACAGGCAGGCAACGCCTTTGCCCTGATCCGCAACTTTGGCCGCATCCAGAAAAGCTGCCGCCGTAGGAGAAGAGCAGATCTCGCCTACTGCTACCGCATCACACAGATTTTTTCCGCAGTATCCTACAAATGCAGGTTTGTGACCGGAGCCGCCGCCCGTAATCACGCCCACTTTTCCTTCCGGAATATTTTTTGCTTTCACCACGCGGGGATTCTCAGTTGCTTCTACAATATCACTGTGTGCTTTTAAAAAGCCTTTTAGCATCTCATCTACAATATTATCTGGGTTATTTAATATACGCTGCATATTCTATATCCTCCTGATTTCATCAAGCCTGCATATCTGGTACAAGGACTACTTTCAACGCGCCGTTTTCGCCGGTCTTGGCAATGTGGAAACCTTCTTCCCATTTTTCCAGCGGGAACTTGTGGGTTACTACGCCGTCAGTAGGAAGCTTGCCATTACCGATCCACTCAATAACTGTATCAAAGCAGAACGGGCTTAAATGTACGCCTAACAGGTCTAACTCTTTTCTGTCAGAAATGATACTCCAGTCTACTGTAACCGGCGCTCCAAATACGGAGAACTCCACAAAACGTCCCATTTTACGGATGCAGTCAAGGCCCTGCTGTACGCTGGACGGGTGTCCGCTGGCCTCAATATAAATATCGCAGCCATAGCCGCCGGTCATCTCTTTGATCTTTGCCACTGCGTCTTCTTTGCCTGGATTAATTACAACATCTGCACCAAACTCTTTTGCTTTCTTCAGACGTTCGTCGTTCATATCCAGCACCACCAGGCATTTGGGATTAGCCTGACGCAGCGCGCCTACCATACCAAGACCAAGAGTACCCACACCAGACTGTACGACTACATCTGTTGTCTTAACCTGCGCGCGGTCCACACAGTGGAAGGAACATCCATAAGGCTCGATCAAAGCAGCCTGCTCAATAGGCATATTATCCGGCACCAAGTAAGGAATCGCTTCTTTGGTCAATTTCACATATTCTGCCATACCGCCGTTTACATTATTCTGGAATCCAAACAGATCATGTTTTTCACACATCCAATGACGTCCGGTCTTACAAAACATACATTCTCCGCAGGGAACAATCTGTTCCGGGCAAATCCTGTCGCCTAATTTCCAGTTGCCTTTTACGTTGGGTCCCATCTCTACGACTCTACCTACAAACTCGTGGCCCGGAATCATAGGCTCTTTGATGTATTTAGGCTGTCCGTCAAATCCCCAGAAGCTCGCTGCGCCCGCAAACGCTTTTACGTCGCCTGCGCATATACCGCACGCTTCTACTTTCAGAATCATCTCGCCTTCGCCCGCTCTGGGTGTGTCCACCATCTCAAATCTGTAATCGCCAGGTGCATATGCTACGATCGCTTTCATTTTTTCTGGTAAATTGCTCATAATTAGATGCCTCCTAAACTCTATTATTCTTCACGAATACGGTTGCCCGTCTCAAGGTCAAATAAATGTGTCTTTTCTCCGCGGACTTCCAATTTGATAATATCGCCCGCTTTATATCTCTTCTCATCATCTGTAATCAACATCAGCAGGGAACTTCCCACATGGATACCAATCCTGCGCTCATCGCCCAAGTTCTCGAAAGTAGCCACTTCTTCCGGCGTACCTTTGGAATCCGCGGCGCCGATCAGCACGTCCATAGGACGCACGCCCATCTTACATTTGAAACCGCTCTGCACCACATTGTAATAACGCTTCGGAACCTCGATCTTAAGGTTACTGTTTGCAAATGTAAAGAAGAAATGATCGTTTTCTCCCATGATCGTAGTCTCCAGGATGTTCATAGGAGGCTCGCCGATAAAGGACGCAACAAACTCATTCACCGGGTCGTCATATACTTCCGCCGGCGTCCCATATTGCTGCAGCACGCCGAAATTGATAATTGCGATTTTGTCAGCCAGGGACATTGCTTCCAACTGGTCATGGGTTACATAAATCGTGGTACATTTGATCTCATTAATCAGACGTTTGATTTCCGTACGCATAGCCTGACGCGCTTTGCCGTCCAGATGGGACAAAGGCTCATCCATCAGAAGCAGCTCCGGTCTGCGGATGATCGCGCGGGCAATATTTACACGCTGTTTTTGTCCGCCGGAAAGCTTCACAGGCATCTTATCCAGAAGGTCGTCGCACTGCATCAGCGGGGCGATCTCGCGGACGCGCCTGTCAATCTCCGCCTTGTCAACGCCTTTTGCCTTTAAATTAAAAGCGATATTATCATAGACCGTCAAAGGCGGATACATCGCGTAATCCTCAAATGCCAGACCGATATGCCTGTCTTTGGGATGCAGATTATTCACCAGCGTATCTCCGATATAGATCTCGCCTTTTGTAATATCTTCCAACCCCGCGGTCATGCGAAGCGTCGTAGTCTTACCACATCCGGAAGGCCCTAACAGAGCTATAAATTCTCCCTGCTCCGCCACAAGATTCAGGTCTTTGACAGCATAATCGTTTTTCACAGCATTTTTCTTTTTCTTGCCGTCGTTTTCATAGCGCTTGTAAAGATGCTCTATTCTTAATCCTGCCATATCCTATCCCTCCTGTCCTTCGGCGAACGCCTTGATGGCCGCTTCATTGTATCTGGTCAAATAATTCTTTGTCTCCGTGTCGAAGAACATGGCATGGTCAAGCTGCATATCCACATATACATCCTGGTCGATCTTGACTTTCAGCCCGTTGGGCGCGATCATACGAAGCTGCAGACCGGACAGCTCTGCCACGATGACAGACTTATTACCGATACTTTCGTAACTGTATACGGTACATTTCATATAGCCGTCTTTCGGTTCAAAAGAGTAGGTGACATTCTGCGGACGCATACCCACATCTACCTTTGCGACGCCGAGTTCATCCAGTTTTGCGAAAAGATCTTTCTCTTTGGGAAGATCGTATACTTTCCCGCCCGCATCCATGGCAAAAGTATAGGAATCCCCGGATTTTTCCAGCGTGCCGCTGATCAGGTTGATCTCCGGATCGCCCATCAGCTGCGCCACAAATTCATTGCACGGCATATAGTAGATAGCGTCGCCTGTGCCAAGCTGTACCACTTTGCCTTCATTAATAATGGCGATCCTGTCGCCTAAGGACATAGCTTCCATGAAGTCGTGCGTTACATAGATACTGGTCGTACCAAAGTTTGCCTGGATCTCTTTTAACTCTGTACGCATAGCATTACGAAGCTTCGCATCCAAATGAGCTAAAGGCTCATCCATCAAATACACTCTCGGAGAACGGACCAATGCACGGCCCATGGCCACACGCTGCTTCTGGCCGTTGGAAAGCTGACTTGGCAGACGCTCTAAAAGATTTTCCATCTTCATCATCGCAGCTACTTCATGGATTTTCTTCTTGATATATTCCTCATCTTTTTTATACAGTTTGCTCCGCAGCGGAGAAGCCATATTGTCATATACGGTCATCTGCGGATAAAGCGCATAGTTTTCAAATACCATAGCGGTATCCCTATGGGCCGCATCCACCAGGTTCTCGATCTCCCCGTCGAATTTCACGACGCCCTCTTCGGGAAGCTGGATGCCGGCGATACAATTCAGGATCGTAGTTTTTCCTGCGCCTGCAGGCCCGAACAACACAAAGAATTCTTTATCTTTGATATCCAGGTTGATTCCATCTAAAGCAGTCACTTTCCCGAATTTTTTTGTAACATTTTCCAATTGTATTCTTGCCATTCTCTCACTCCTATCCCTTCACTGCACCGAAGCTCAAGCCACGAACCAGATGCTTCTGTATGCAAAGTGCGAATATAATAGCCGGTAATGCGGAAACGGTAGCTGCTACTGCAAGCTGTCCGTAATGGGCGCTGTCTGTTCCAAGGAATTTCGTAATAGCGACGGTGATCGGCTGCACATTTGTACCAGCAAGCATCAGCGGGAACGTAAAGCTGTTCCATGCGAAGATAAATGCGAGAAGCGCTGCCGATACGAGGCCGGGCTTTATGAGCGGGATCAGGTTCTTAAAGAAAATCTGATACCAATTATATCCGTCTACCTGGGCAGCATACTCGATCTCCACCGATATATCCTCAAAATATCCTCTGACCACCCAGATCAAAAGGGGCATGGAAATCAACTGGTATACCCAGATCAGTCCGAAATAGGAGTCATAAATATGTAATTTCTGGAAAATCATAAAAAGCGGCAATACTACCAGGATCTCCGGAGCAAATTTAAAGGACAGGATCTGGAACGCAATATCCTCTTTTTTCTTAAAATTATATCTTGCCAGCGCATACGCCGCAGGCACTCCTGCAATCACAGATACAATAACTGCACCGCCTGACACAATCAGACTGTCAATCATATATCTTACATAATCTGATTCAAACAATACGATTCTATAGTTATCCAGCGTCGGGGAAAATACAAACGTAGTCGTATAGATTTCCGCATCCGACTTGATGGACAGTATAAGCATCCATATTAATGGAAATAAAGCAAAGATGGCGTATATGGCCAGTAAACCGTTCTGGACGATACGGCCCAATCTTTTGGAAGCTGTATTCATACTCTAACATCCTTTCTGTTATATTATTCCTCCAGGCCTGCTGCCTGCCTCTGTGCCGCACGCTGCCTCTTAACAATCTGTTTCGCAATCGTATTAATAAACAGCCACAATACCAGGATATATGGAAGCGCAAAACCGAACTTCTGGAACTGGAAGCCGTTCTGATACGAAGTCAGGGACAGGTTCATCAAAGTATCGCCAGGGCCGCCTTTGGTAAGGCCAAAGATAATTGCATATTCCTGCAGAGCCGCCATCAGACGGAACAAAAGAGCAATATACAAGCTGGGCTTCAGCATAGGAAGCGTCAGGTTGCGGAAATTAAACATGGTGCTTCCGCCATCAATCTTTGCAGATTCAAAAGGTGATTTAGGCAGCGACTGAAGCCCTGCCAGCACCAGCAGCATACAGAAAGAAGTGTTCACCCACACATCGATCATAATCGCTGTCAGCATAGCCGTTGACGGACTTGCGGACCATGGGAAATTATAAACACCAAAAATATTTAAAAATTTCTCTACGATACCTACAGAGTTATTTAACATCAGCTGCCAAACGATAGTAGCCGTGATCGGAGCTACCATCAAGGGGAAAATTAATGCAACTCTCATGATCTTAGAGAATTTGTTATTTAAGTTGTTAAGCAGGATCGCGACCCCCATCCCCAGGAGCATCTCGACAGCCGTGCTGATAAATCCGTATCTTAAGGTTACCCACGCCGCTTTCCAGAACGTAATATCTGATAAAATATCAATCCAGTTCCGAAGCCCGATAAATTTATAGCTGGGCATCCTGAAAGAATAATTCGTCAGCGAAAAGAATATAGCCATTATGAAGGGGACCATGATCCCGATCGTAATGATCAGTGCAGGCGCTACGATAAAATACGGCAGCATCCTGGTCTTAAACGGTACTACATTTAATTCTCCCGTGGCAGTACTGTTTGTTTTCTGCTCATTCATCCTGTTTCCTCCAATATTTATTTTTTCACGCACCAGGGTATAAAAAATCAAGGAGGGTCAGGTAACCCCTCCTTGACTCTAACCCTTTAAATATAATATGTACAAATCAAGCATATCCTGTCAGGATTATTCGCTGACATCAAGATCTCCTACGATCTTGTCAAGCTCCGTCTTCAGCTGCTTCATAGCCTCTTCTGTAGAAGAATACTTGTTGCTTGTAACAAGGTCCTGAAGCGTCTCAGCCCATTTTGTGGTAGCCTCGAAGAAATACGGCTGTGGTGTGAACTGGATAGAAGCGTTTGTTGACAGTGTAGCAATGGACTCCAGGTAATTCTCTGCGGCGCCAACGATTGCCTTGTATTCATCGCTGTCCATGACAGACTGGCGAGGAGTATCCGGGCTTGCGCCTTCGGTTCCTGACCACAGCATAAACTCTGGGCTGGTAAAGTACTGAATGAAATACCATGCAGCGTCTTTATTCTTGGAATCTGCGTTCATAGCCAGAGACCATACCCAAACATTTGCTTTCATATCTGCTTCAGTCTTTCCTTCCGGCAGCGGAATGGTGGACCATGAAATATTTCCGGATTCCTGAGAACCGCCTTCAAAGTTCTGGAAATATGCAGCGCTGGTAGCATCGAACATCATAGCTGCTTTCTTTGCGCCGAGGTCAGAACTTGCCTGATACCATGTGTAGTCTGTCCACTGTGGCGGGCCTGCTGCTTTGATCAGTTTTACCCAGTAATCGGTCATAGCGATGGCTTCCGGAGAATCCAGCTTGCAGACCAGTTTGCCGTCTTCAATCGCGAAATCCTGTGCTCCCCAGGTAGCGAACAGGGACATATATCCAGGATGGATTGTAGCCCACTCACGGGTACCGCGTACAGCGATTCCATATGTACCTGAGCCGTCGAACTCGTTCAGGGCAGTTGCAGTTTCCAGCAGCTCGTCTGTGGTCTTCGGAACTTCAAGGTTCTTATCTGCCAATACGGTCTTATTGTAGGAAAGGTTGTTAAGCTCCCAACCCATCGGAAGAGCCCACTGGCTGCCAGCGCCTACTTTATGTCCGGGAACAAGGTCCCACTGAAGCGCGCCTACAACGGCCGGAATGAAATCAGCAAAGTTATAATCCGGAGCTGTCTTGGACGGATCGTTTATATAGCTTTCAAGCGGCTCCATATATCCTGCCGGAGCATACTCCCATACCTGGTAAGCACCTGTCATATAAACATCCGGGGTTCCGGAACGGCTGCTCAGGGACGTGTTCAACTTGTCAAAGTAGTTGGATTCCGGTGTGGAGGAATGCTCTACTTTAATACCTGTCAGCGCTTCAAAATCTGCAATCTTGGCAATAACCGCTTTAGAGTAGTTATGCTCGTTAAACATTACGTTAAGTGTTGTACCATCGTACTTCTTCCAGTCAAAATCTCCTGTAGCCGCTGTATCAGCCGGAGCCTCTGCCTGGTCACCCTCTGCAGGCGCTTCGCTTTCTGCAGGTGTCGTGTTGTCGCTCTCTGCCGGTGTGCTTTCTCCGCCGCCACCGCCGCCGCAGCCAGCCAGCATGGATGCCACCATAGCTGTGCAAAGAAGTACGCTTAATACTTTTTTCTTCATGGTTATCTACCTCCCTATTTTTTTTGCATCCGGAACCTGTGTACCGCGGTTTACCTGCCCGCATGGTTCTTGTGCAATTTGTGTAATTTGATTATAGCATCGGACATTTGTTTTGTCAAATACTTTTGTCCTTCTCTGGCAAACATTTTATTTCTTCGTCATTTTGACTATATTCTGCCACTTGAAGCCTGCCGGTTTTTCATGTATGATAGAATCTATCAAATTCATTCACCGGAGGTTGTAACTCTTATGAAACTTTTCGACTATGACGGCGGCTTTATACGCTTTGTCATCCTTTTAAGCCATCTTACCCTGCTAAATATTATCTGGACCCTATGTTGTCTTCCTGTCTTCACGGTCGGAGCCGCCACCGCGGCGCAGCATTACAGCGCGCTGAAACTTTCCGAAGGAGACACGCATGTGTTGAGAAATTTTAAGGACGGCCTTAAACTCCACTGGAAAAAATCCAGCCTGTTCTGGACCGCGGTTCTGATCCTGTCAGCCTCTTTCGGCATGGGGATCTACATACTGACCACTGCCATTGTCCCGGGAAAAAACATACTGGCCACAATATCCACGCTTGCCTTTTTGACTATGCTCCTGGTCACGCTTTGGATGTTCCCGGTCATGGTGCATTTTACGGGAACATTCAAAGAAATCTTGTTCAATTCCTTTATGTTTGCCTTTATGTATGCGCCTGTTACGCTGATCGCAGCAGCTTTTTACGGGATTTCCCTTTTTCTATGCATACGCTACCGTATCGCGGCAGGGCTCTTCCTGGTCTTCGGCCAGTCCCTGATCGTATATGCAAATCTGGCGCTGTTTCATACGGTTTTCAAAAAGTACAAAACATCCGGGTCTTAACACGGGGAAGGCAGACTGCCTCCCCCTGCCGCCGCTTCCATCAGAACTTAAACGCTACTTTAAAATCGCCGTGTTTTCCGGTCGCGTATTCAAACGCCTTCTGCCAGTCTTCTAATTTAAAGATGCTGGAAACAACACCGTCGGTCTTTAAATTTCCTTTTACCATATTTTCAATCACAAACGGATATGCATACGGGCTTAAATGGGAGCCAAGAATATCCAGTTCTTTGCGGTCGCCGATAATGGACCAGTCTACGCTGGTTTCGCTTCCGAATACGCTGAACTCTACAAAGCGTCCAAGCTTACGGGTAATGGTAAGACCCTGGATAACGCTGGAGGGATGCCCGGTTGCTTCGATATAGACATCGCAGCCATAATCGTCAGTCAGTGCTTTGATCTCTTTGTCCACATTGCATTTTCCCGGATTGAATACCAGGTCTGCGCCGAATTCTTTTGCTTTTTCCAGACGTTTGTCCTGCATATCAAGGACAATCAGCAATCTTGGATTCTTCATCCTCGCATAAGTAATCATGCCAAGCCCCAGAGTTCCTGCACCGGAAATCACAACTACATCTTCGTTCGTAATGCTTCCCCTGTCCACTGCATGTTTGGAGCAGCCGTAAGGCTCAATTAAAAGCGCCTGCTCAATACTCATATCCTCCGGCACCCGGCTTAAAACACAGTTCTTGGGATATCTTACATATTCTGCCATACCGCCGTTATTATAAGACTGAAATCCCAGCATATCATGGGGCTGGCACATCCAGTAATGGCCGTCTTTACAGAAACGGCACTTGCCGCAGGGCACGATCTGGTCGGCAATAATCCGGTCGCCCAGCTCATATCCTTCCACGTTCTCACCTAATTCTACAATGCGCCCGAAAAATTCATGCCCCGGAATAAACGGTGGTTTTACCCATGCCGGCTGCACCTCGTCGCCCCAGAACATAGCCGCCCCGTGACTGCATTTAAGGTCGCCCGCACAGATGCCGCAGGCCTCTGTCTTGATAATGATGTCGTCAGGTCCGCATACAGGAGCCGGATATTCCGGTTCAAACCGATAATCATCCTTACTGTATGCCACCAGCGCTTTCATTGTTTTTGGAGTACTTCCTTTGTTTGCCATAATTGTTTCCACCTTTCTGTTCCCTTGAAATTTTATACTTCGAACTGTCCCCAGACAGTGTCAAGAGCTTTACTTACCGCACGGTATTTCTCATATTTTTTCTGGTAGATTGCCGTCATGCTGGGATCGGGATATACCCGGTCAGATATATGTACCATATGCACAGCCGCCTCTTTATAGTCCTTATACACGCCTGAAGCCACAGCCGCAGCCATACCACAGCCTAAAGCGCCCAGCTCTTTGGCATCCACAGTCTCGATGGGGAATCCCAGCGCGTCCGCAAACATCTGCACCCAGACTCTGGAGTTAACCGCGCCTCCTGCCATGCGGATCGCCTCCGGCGGCTTTCTCGAAGAAAGCAGCTTCTCAATGTGGGTCTTATGGGAATAGACCACACCTTCATAGATCGCCCGCAGCATATGCGCTTTATTATGGTAAGTAGTCAGGCCTACAAAAGCGCCTTTGCCCAGCGGATGGGCATTGGAACCATACAAAAACGGAAGGAAATACACGTCGCATTCTTCAGGCCGCACACTGGACACCTTTTCATTGATCAAACTGTACAGGCTGCTGCCTGCCGGGATCTCTTCGTTTTCCATGCAATTTTCCAAAAACCACTCCAGATTTCCTGATGAAGTGGCACTGCACTCTTCCACCAGGTAGTAGCCCGGCATAGCGAAGAGAGAATTCATAGCAATACTTCCGTCCATTACCGGCGTCTCGGAAATATATTCGTTAATACTCCATGTGCCCGCAATGGTACACAGTTCTTTTGGAGAAGTAACATCCACAGCTACCGCGCAGGCGTCAATATCAAACATACCACCCGCCACAGGTGTACCTTCCAAAAGTCCGGTCAGCCTGGAAGCTTCTTTTGTGATGGTTCCGCATTGGTCATAGGAATACCGGATCGGAGCCAGCATATCATACACCTCGCCGATTCCCAGCTTTTCTAACAATTCTTTATCAAATTTTGCATGTTTCACATCCATCAGGCCGGAACCCGAAATATCCGTCGCCTCGCAATAGGCTTCGCCCGTCAGCCGAAAACGGATATAATCTTTGACAGAGAACACATACTGAATATTGTCATACACATCTTTGTGATGGTCTTTCATCCAGGCAAGCAAAGATACCTGCTGGCAGGCCATAAGTTCCTGGCAAAGCTGTTCTCTTAATTTCTGGTAGACACCGCTGTCATACCATTTCTGCGGATATTTCCATGCACGGCTGTCTGTGGATATAATCCCGTTATAAGCCGGCTTTCCATCCTTTCCCCATGGATACAGCCCTTTTCCATGACCGCAGACTGCGATGCCTATAACATCTTCGGGGGCGATGCCTGCTTTTTCAACAGCTCTTTTTACGCAGTCACAGTTAGCCAGCCACAATTCCTCCATATCCCGTTCAGTGTAGCCGGACTTCGGGGTGATCACCTTCGTCTGCTTCCCTGCTGTAGCAATCTCTTTGCCTGACAAATCAAAGATCGCAGCTTTCGTGGAAGTACCGCCGTTGTCAAGTCCCATTACATATCTTGCCATCCCATACCCTTCCTCTCTGTACAATCTACACAATAATATTGAGATAATTATACTCTTAACATACAAAAAAGGCAATGACTTTTTTCTTTTTCTAATCAAATGTAACTACATTTGTAACTATTTTCACAAAAGTCTTGACTAAAAAACATACCTCTTTTATGATAAATATGGATAAACAACAAAGTGCCAAACAAAAAGGAGGATAAATAACTATGAAAATTGCAATTGGCTGTGATCCTAACGCACAGGAGGCAAAAGAACAGCTCATCAGTTTTATGGAATCCAAAGGATATGGAGAGATCACCGATTTCGGAAGCGAAGATCCCATTTATGCCAACACCGCAATTGCGGTCGCCGAGGCGGTCGCTGCTAAGAAGTATGACCGGGGCATCCTGCTGTGCGGAACCGGCATCGGCGTGTCTTTGGCTGCCAACAAAGTAAAAGGTGCCTATGCTGCCCTGATCTCAGACATATATTCGGCAAAAAGAGCACGTTTAAGCAACGACGCCAACATTGCCTGCCTAGGCGCTTTTACTACAGGAAATAAATTAAGAGAAGAATTGATCGACGCGTTTTTAACCAATGAATTTGTACCTGGATGCTCTTCGCAGCCAAAAGTAGACGCTTTTATCGCATACGAAAAAGAACACTAAAAATCTTTTGCAGAGACTAAAACAGGGAGCCGCTATTTGCCGTGGCTCCCTGTCTTTTATATGCACAGGAGAAGATAGCTCTTCCCTGTCCAAATTATAAATCTTTGCCGATAATATCGAATTTTACCGTAACGCTGCCTCCGTACAACCCTCTGCCTGTGACGGTAACGCTTCCTTTATTCTTTCCGGCTGTCCGGTTCGCTCCGTAGGTAAGGGTGTAACCGCATGCCCCGGTTTCGTCCGGATCAAGCCTGATTAGCTTATGAGTCCTCGTCAACACCCCCGCGTTAGTTTCCTTCGCCTTCGCCGCCGCCTTCACGTTTTTGGCGTCTCCATAGTAAACCGCCGCTTCCGGGCATACCTGCCCTCTAGTATAAACAGCATCTTCCAGCACAACATACAGCGTGCTTTTGGACAGCTTCTTTTCGGCGATTATCAGGTTCATCCTAAGCGCCTTTGACCTTAAATAACCGCTCTTTTCTTTCGCCGCAATCGTTACATAAGGCCGCATGTTCTCCAATCGTGTACCTAAAGCCCCCTGTTTCAGCGCATCCAGGTAATCTTTTACCGCTTCCTGCGTGCAGTTATGATATTCAATCTCATAATCTTTTCCTGCTTTCAGCGCCGTCTTCTGGTCTTTTAAGCGGACGGCAGGACGGTATTCTTTTTTCCTCTCACTGTAATATACCGGAGCGACAGTAACAGAGAGCGTATCCAACGGGGTTTCCGATATCTGATAATATACTTTCAGACTGCCGGTGTAGTTGCCTTTACCCCTGACTGTCATGAGCGCATTGGTCGTCACCACTTTATTGTTACTATAACTTACCGTGTAGTCCTTCCCTTCTTTTAAAGTTGTCCCCGTCTCTGTGCTGCTTAAAACCATCCTGTCGGAGAGTTTTGCGCCGCCCTTTGTATAATAGACTGCCCCGCCAAAGCGCATGCCGCCGGATGCCGCCCTGATCGTTCCGTCAGACGGGTCAGCAGCGGAAAGCTGAACCGTCTGCGCCAGACTGGCCGCTTTAATCTTGAAGGTCTTCTTGAAACTGCCGCTGTAACCTGATGCCGGGCGCGCCGTAAACGTAACGGTGGCCGTCCCTTTTTTGAGGTTATTTTTATAACTGAGCGTGTAATCCGCCCCATAGTCCAGCTTCCTGCCTTTGGAAGTGGTTAAAGAAACATTCTGCCGCAGCGCTTTTCCTGTATAGTCCATCTCCGTATGAAAACCGCTCACCGTAATGTTTTTGCTGTTAAAAGCCGTCCCCTTTATGCGGAATTTAATGTTTTTTGTGCCTACGTATTTTCCAATCCCTACAAGGGTTATGGTAGCCGTACCTACCGAACGGTTGCACTTATAGCTTATCTCAAAATCAGTACCGCATATTAAGTATTTCTCTTCTGTCCAGACCATAAAAATACTGTCCTGTGAGGCTTTTCTTGTCTTCCCGTCTGCCCCGACAGAATAATAGTTTCCATCTTTGGCCGGATACCCCGACAGAGGCTTGACGGCGCTTCCGGTATACGGCATGGTTTTGATCTTTTCCCCCACGGCAACAGTGACGTTTTTCAGCAGATATTTTTCATCCGCCGCATACACTTCCTTTTCGGCTGTGCCCCGGAAATTACCCAGGCCGGTAATTTTCAGCTTATAGACGCCTTTGCTTCCTTTGCCGATGGACGGATTTCCTTTGGAACTGACAATCCGGCCATTTGCATCCTCAACAGCCAGAGAAAAATCTTTGCCCAGCTTCATGGACTTCTTATATTTTAAAGAGCCAAAGGGCTTTTGCGCCTGGAGGTCTGTCGCCACCTGGGAAGTGTATTTCAAGGTGAAACCTTGTGCCAGCTTCCCGCCGCCGTCCGACAGGGAAGCAGGTTCTATATGGAAGTTCAGATACAGCTGCCCTTTATAGTTCCCTTTTCCGGTGACGACTGCATAGGCAAGCTCTTTGGTAAAGCCGCCGTCCCCTTCTCGTCCGGTACGGCTGACGCCGCCTTTTGCTCCGCTCTGGTCAGCATTTATATTATTGTAATATTTGACCGTATAGTCTTTTTTCAAAGTTAAGGGCGTAATGCTGTCATCGGCATACACAAAAACTGAAGGTTTCAGCGCGCTTCCTGTAAAAGTCTGCGGACGAATCTCCCGGATATACAGGTCGTCTTTTGCCCCCGATCCCGCAAGCCAGCCTGCATACAGTGTCATATCTGCTTCGACCACATCCGAGGCAAAGTCCCACAAAGCCGTACAGGACAGGTCTTTATACCATCCCGTGAACCGATAGCCTTCCGCTTCCGGAGTTTCAGGTTCTTCTAAAAGGCTTCCCTCCTTGACCTCTGTCAAAGGCTCCCTCTCCGGGCCGTGTCCGCCCAGGTCAAAAAAGATATTGTAGTAGCCTGTAGGTTCCCCTGCCGCTGCAGTTACCAGGATCTTTATTTCCGCCCTCAGGACATTGTAAGTAATTGTCAGCGTCTTAGTTCCCGGCTGATCCATATCGATCATATCTGCATTGGTTTTATACCCGTCGATCTCTCTGGCAGTCCCGTTCTCGTCATAAAGCAGCACTGTCAGGTCGTCCAGATTCAGCCTGTCTCCGCACTCATAGGTGGTTCTTCCCTTCTGCGCTTCCAGCCGGAAACCGGACAAATCCAGTATCTTATCCTTCGTAAGTATGGTACTGTACCCCAGGCTTTTGGGAAATGTCTCCGCTGTTGTACCGTCCATCTGATACCAGGTTCCTGCAGGCAGGCTGACGGACTGCGCCATATGATAAGGCGTATAGATCATTTTAAGCGCTGTACATCCTGTCACGATTCCTTCCATAGACTTTGTCACGGAACCGTCTATCATACCTAGATCCAATGTTTCCAGGCTGCTGCACTCATAAAACATATAAATCGCTTTTTTAAGCCTCTTTGTGTCGAACCCTGTCAGATCCACACTGCGAAGACTGCGGCAGTAAGTGAACAGATCGCCGGCGTTGGTCATGCCTTCCACACTGATTCTGGCAGTTTTGATTTCTCTCAGGCAACCGCTCCAGGGGATTATATTTCTTCCGTTGTCTCCGGCGGTAAGGTCTCCCCGCCCGCTCAGTGTAAACGCCCCTTCCTCATCCAGCGTCCATACAAGCTCTTTATCTCTTCCGCCTCTTACCACATGAACCAGGCATTCGGCTGTCTGCGGATTGCCCTTGTAATCCTCTGTCTGCGCCAGGATTTTGGCAGTGCCAAACGCTACGCCCGTCACCTCGCCCGTGGACGATACGACGGCAATATTTTCATCTAAGCTCTTCCATGTAATATCGCTCTTACTTTTCGTTGTGGGAAGCTGGGCTATTTCCAGAGAGACTTTCTCCTCCGGGAATACATTCTTCTCCGTGTCCGCCAGCACAAAGCGCATCAGATAATATTTATAAGACGCCTCCGCCACCTGGCTTTCTTCTCCCTTTAAAACGGCAATCGCCTTGACCGTGGTATCTTTTGTAAGCGCTATGGAACCTGTGTACTTGGTTCCTTTACTTTTTGTGGGTGTTGATCCGTCCAGGGTGTAATAGATTTCGGCGTCTTTATTCGCCTTTATGACGACCGTCTGCCCTTCTTCCACTATCTCTCTTTTCGGAACAAAGACAGGCGTGATCACCTTTCCATCATCCTCAATCCACCGGGCATACAAGGTAAGGTCGCCGGTCTCTCCCCCTGCCACCTGAAATACGCCGTCGTCCGCAAAATCACTCTGCTTATACCAGCCTGCGAAAATATATTTTTCCCGCTCCGGGTCTTCCAAAAAGACGGCGTCCGTTTCGATGGTATAGGTAGCGGGATTGCGCTGCGCATTGGTACCGCCGTTCAGCTGATAGGTAATGGTATAGACCGTCGGCTCATATTCCGGCGTTAATTCTATATCGTCGGTAATGTTTATGTAGCTGCCACTCCAGCCTTTGAACGTATAGCCATTTTTCTCAGGCGCTTCGGGCGGCGTGGCGCTGCCGCCTTTGGGTATTTCCTGTTCGCTCAGAAGATTGCCGTCCGGATCCAGGAACTTTACAACGCGGTCGGTAGTGTTTTGGGTCAGAACATTGATGCGGGAAGTTTTATGACTGTCATATTCATCGTACCATATCGTACTGCTGCCTGTGCTGTTACTGTAAAAAGTCTGGCCCGGCGAAGTAGCATTCACGCTTTCTATCGTAAATGTCCCGCTGTTTGACGTATAGGTTTTCACGCCGCTGCTTGCATCGGCATACAGATAGGCAGAAAAAGGCAAGCTTACGACT